>NZ_CP159810.1:0-122500 GCF_047717845.1 Candidatus Pelagibacter sp. Uisw_090 | reverse complement strand
TCTATCATACTCTAGCTGAAAAGTTTTGATGGCAGTTCCAGAGTTAAGCTCTGGGATTTCACCACCAACTTTTTCAACCACCTACGAACTCTTTAAGCCCAGTAATTCCGAACTACGCTAGGTCCCTTCGTATTACCGCGGCTGCTGGCACGAAGTTAGCCGGACCTTCTTATTCGGGTACAGTCATTTTCTTCCCCGACGAAAGAGCTTTACAACCCAAAGGCCTTCTTCACTCACGCGGCATCGCTGCATCAGAGTTTCCTCCATTGTGCAAGATTCCCCACTGCTGCCTCCCGTAGGAGTTTGGGCCGTGTCTCAGTCCCAATGTGGCTGATCATCCTCTCAAATCAGCTATTGATCATAGTCTTGGTAGGCCATTACCCTACCAACAAACTAATCAAGTGCGGGCTCATCCAATGGTGCATAAAGCTTTCTCCGTAAAGACTTATCCGGTATTAGCACAAGTTTCCTCGTGTTATTCCAGGCCAAAGGGTAGATACCCACATGTTACTCACCCGTCTGCCACTAAGTATTGCTACTTCGTTCGACTTGCATGTGTTAGGCGTGCCGCCAGCGTACGTTCTGAGCCATGATCAAACTCTCAAGTTAAAAAACGGCGCACACTAGCTTCATATATAAATTGTAAGAATACAATCCATACGATTTTGAAGTGTGTACGACAAATTTTGGTAACCTTAACCGTCCACACTTCTCTTCTTAAATTTTTACTTTTTAAATAGCTAATTGGGTTTAAAAACGCCCAATAATCCTCACTAATCTATTGTTTAAACAATAATTTTATTGAGAAAGTGTGGTGCTTATAAGCTAAAATAAAAGTAAATCAAGCATTTAGCATTTAAATAAATGAAAAAATACTTAGTAAATACAAGGTTTTTTTTGATTTTTGCTCATTACTAAATTAATAATTAAAAATTCCAGATGATATTTAGTTTAAATAATATAATAAAATTGGTTAAGAGAAATATTGAATTCCTCTTTCTTCTTCTATTGCTATTAATTACTATCGCTAGCACTACATTTTATAATAATAATAAAATATCAATTAATGAAGATTATAAAGAAGTAATAAATAATATCTACTTTCAAAAAAGTGTTAATCAAATTTTTGATAATTTAAAGCCACGATATAAAAATATAGATCATAAAATTTCGAGCGGTGAAACATTTGATAAAATACTAAATAACTACTCTATTTCAGCTGAAGAAATTATAGAAATTAAAAAAAATTTAAATTCAGATTATAATTTAAATAACCTTAAAACTAATCTTGATATAAAATTTACAATTGATCAGTCAAACAATAAAAAAATTACCTCTTTTTTGTTTCCAATATCGAGAACTGAAAAGATTAAATTAACTAAAAATTTAGATACAGGTTTATTTGAAAAAAAAATAATCATTACAAATTTAAATAAAAAGATTATTTTTAAAGAAGGAAAAATTACACAGAGCTTATATAGAACTGCAGTTGATTTGAATGTTCAGCCTAATATAATTATTGAGTTTGCAAGGATTTATGGTTTCCAAGTTGATTTTCAAAGAGATATTAGAAAAAATGATAATTTTCAGATTATGTATGAAGTATTTGAGGATGATAATGGCAAAGTATTTGAAACGGGAAATGTTATTTTTGCAGATCTTAAATTAAGTGGAACAAATAATTCTTTATATTATTTTGATAAAAAAGGAAGTGAAGGACACTATGATAAAAATGGAAAGAGTGTTGAGAAGGCATTAATGAAAACACCTATTAATGGTGCAAGACTTTCTTCTTCATTCGGAATGAGAAAACATCCCATTGATGGCTATAATAAAATGCATAGAGGAACTGATTTTGCAGCACCAATGGGCACACCTATAATGGCATCTGGTAGTGGTGTTATTACTAGAGCTAGATGGTGTGGTGGTGGTGGCAATTGTGTGAAGATAAAACATAACTCAACATATGAAACTATCTACGCTCATATGAAAAATTTTGCACGCGGAATAAAAGAAGGCTTGAGAGTTAAACAAGGTCAAATAATTGGATATGTTGGATCAACTGGAAAATCGACAGGACCACATTTACATTATGAAGTGATTAAAAACGGAAAAAAAATTAACTCCCAAAAATTAAAGTTACCTTCTGGAAAAACTCTAAAAAGTAAAGAGAGAAAAATATTTGAAGTTACAAAAATTAAGTTAGATGTTTTAAAATCAGAATTAATTATTGGATTAAATTAAATTGCAGCAGGTTTTTTTTCTGCAGTCTTTTTTTCAGTAGTCTTTACAACCCTTTTAACTTCAGGCTTTAGAACTGTTTTGTTAACAGTTTCTAATTCTGTTTTAAATGGTTTTTCAACTTTAACTTCAGGCTCAATCGGCTTAACCACCTCTACTGGAGAAGAATTAACTCTTGCCATTCTAAGACTTTCTTGCTCATTTTGAACTCTCGTAAAATGATCTGCATGTTGAAAGTAATTTTCAGATAAAACTCTATCTTCATTAGTAAGAGCTTCTCTAGCCATATCATTATATTTTTCAATCAGTTTTGAGGCATTGTGATTATTTCTACCTGGGACTTTCCTTTGAAAATTATCATTGTTAGAAAATTTTGACCCTTCGTTATTGCTTCTAAAAGGAGGTCTTCTATTATTATTGCTTCTAAAGGGAGGTCTTCTATTATTATTACTTCTAAATGTTACCATATTTTTATTTTTTAATTTAAATTTTAGTGCTGATTATACAGCGATCATTATTTCCATAATCTCTTATGGCCTTGTTTACGTAGAACCCTTCTTCTCTTAGTATTTTTTTAACTTTATTTTTTTGATTAAATCCAATCTCTAAAATAAATTTTCCATTTTTCTTAATCAGAGTTTTTGCTTTATTAATAACTTTTCTGATTTTTGAAAACCCATCAAACCCACCACTTAAAGCTAACTTTGGTTCAAAGTTAATAACATCTTTTTCCAAATATTTTAAATTAAATAATTCAATATAAGGAGGGTTTGAAACAATAAGATCATATTTCCCTAATTTAAAATTGTCAACACTAGAATGAAAAAACTTTACTCTAGTTGTTAAGTTCAGTTGTTTTGCGTTGAGTTTACTTACATTTATACTTTTTTTAGAGATGTCTATTCCAGTTCCATAAAAATTAGGCCTCTCTTTTAGTATGGATAAAAGAATACATCCAGAGCCAGTTCCAATATCTAAAACCTGCAATTGTGAATCTTTTGAATAAATTTTTATAACTTGTTCTATTATTAACTCAGTATCAGGTCTTGGAATTAATACATTTTTATTAACAAAAAAATTATCCTTCCAAAACTCTTTTTTGTTTATCAGGTATGCAATGGGTTCCCCTTTTTTTCTTCTTTCAATTAAATTTTTAAATATCTTCGCCTGTTCTGAGTTTAAAAACTCTTTAGGGTTTAAAATGATATGTTTCTTATCTCTCTTAATGGAATTAGATAATAATATCTCACTATCAAGCTGAGGATTAGGAATTCTACTTTGTTTTAGGATACGTATTCCCTCATTTAGAGTATTTTCTATATTCATTTTAATTAAGATTACTCAATTTCTCTTCTTGCGCTTGTAGTGTTAGGCTTTCTACCATTTCATCAAAGGCCTCACCTTCTAAAAAAGCTTCAAGCTTGTGTAACGTTAGATTAATACGATGATCTGTTACCCTTCCTTGTGGAAAATTATATGTTCTAATTCTTTCAGAACGATCTCCAGTTCCTATTTTACTCTTCCTATCTTGTGATCTTTCACCTTCTATTCTTGATCTTTCAAGCTCATACAATCTTGATCTCAAAATTAACATTCCTTTTGCTTTATTTTTGTGTTGTGATTTTTGATCTTGTTGAGACACAGATAATCCAGTTGGAATATGAGTGATTCTGACAGCACTATCAGTTGTATTTACAGATTGTCCTCCTGGGCCACCAGCTCTAAAAACATCAATCCTTAGGTCTGAGTCATTTATCTTTATATCAACCTCTTCTGCTTCTGGTAAAACAGCTACTGTTGCAGCAGATGTATGAATTCTTCCTTGAGTTTCTGTATCTGGAACCCTCTGAACACGATGAACTCCACTTTCATACTTCAGTGTTGAATAAATATTTTTCCCCCTAATTGATGCAATGACTTCTTTAAGTCCACCTGCCTCACTCTGGGACATGCTTATTAATTCTAATTCCCATTTTTTTTGATGGCTAACCTTTTCATACATTTTAAAAAGGTCTGAAGCAAACAAACTTGCTTCTAAACCGCCCGTGCCAGCTCTAATCTCTATAATTGCGTTTTTTTTATCTGCCTCATCTTTAGGTAATAAGAATAACTTTAATTTCTTTTCTATTATTTCATTTTCTGACTTGAGGTCTTTTAATTCAGTTTCAGCCATTAGTTTAAACTCAGCATCACTATCAGTATCACCTAAAATTTTTTCTAAATCTATTTTGTCTTCTTCATATGAAAAATATTTTTTAGCATCATCTATTACATCATTTAAATCTGAATATTCTTTTGATTTTTCAGCAAAAAGTTTTTTATCTACGTCACCTGTTGATAACTCTTTCTCCAATAAAGAGTGCTTAGATATTAAATCTTCAATAGTTTTTAGAGGTATCATTATAATTTTTTATCAAGTTCAGCGGCTTTTTTTTCTACTTCGCTTACAACTTTTGATATTATGTCTTCTGATAAAACTTTTTCACTTTGAATACCAGATAAATAAAGCATATTATTCCCTTTTCCACCTCCTGTTATGCCTATGTCGGTCATTGCCGCTTCTCCCGGTCCATTAACTACACAGCCAATAATTGATAGAGTTAAAGAAGTTTTAATATGAGAAAGTTTTTCTTCTAGTGTTTTGACAGTATCAATTACTTGAAAAGCTTGTCTTGCACAAGATGGGCAGGATATAATTCGCACACCTCTATTTCTTAAATTAAGTGACTTTAATATTTCATTACCTATTTTAATTTCTTTAACTGGATCATCAGATAATGAAATTCTTATTGTATCGCCTATCCCATCCATCAAAAGTGATCCTAAACCTATTGAAGATTTAATACTCCCCGAAATAAAACTACCTGCTTCTGTAATTCCTAGGTGCAAAGGATAATCTGTAACTTTTGAAAGTTGACGATATGCAGCTATAGATAAAAAAACATCTGAAGATTTAACACTAATTTTAAAATTAAAAAAATCTTGGTCTTCTAGAATTTTGATATTTCTTTGTGCGCTCTCAACTAAGGCTTCAGGACATGGCTCTTTATATTTTTCTAAAATATCTTTTTCAAGCGAGCCCGCATTTACGCCTATTCTTATCGAGCAGTCATTATTTTTGGCTGCACTTAATACATCATGTATTTTTGATTTATCACCTATGTTACCTGGATTAATTCTTAAACATTTTGCACCATTTTCTGCAGCTTCAATGGCTCTTTTGTAATGAAAATGAATATCAGCAATTATTGGTACAGAAACATTCTTAGTAATTTCCTTAAGCGCCAAAGAAGATTCTTCATCTGGACAAGAAACTCTGACAAGGTCAGCACCCTCTTCGTGAATATCATTAATTTGTTTAATGGTTGCTTGAATGTCTGTGGTTAATGTATTTGTCATTGATTGAACAGAAATAGGATTATCTCCACCTATTTTTACATCACCAACATTTATAACCTTTGTTTTCTTTCTATGAATATCTCTAAATGGTCTTAAGCTCATTATTTAATCTAATTTAAATTCTTTATGAAGGGCAGCTATAGCTTTTTTTACATACTTGTTAGATATCAAAACTGAAATTTTTATTTCAGAAGTTGAAATAACCATAATATTAATTTTTTTTGATGCTAGCGCTTGAAACATTCTATAGGTAATTCCAGGCGTTGTAATCATGCCAACCCCTATAATTGATACTTTAGAAACATTACTATCTTGTGTGAATTTTCTAAAAGAGATTTTTTTATTTTGTTTTATAATTTTTTCGGTTTTTTTTAAATCTTCAGATTTAATAGTGAAAGTTAAGTCTGTTTCTTTGCTATTTAATGAAATATTTTGAACAACCATGTCTACATTTATTTGGTTAAGTGACAATGGTTTAAAAATAGAAGCTGCAACACCGGGCTTATCCTTAACACCAATCATTGTAACCTTGGCATCATTTTTTGTGGATGTAATTCCTGTTATAATTTGATCGCTAAAAGATTTTTTATTATTTGTTATTAAAGTTCCTTTCTTTTTTACAAATGAAGATTTAACTGAAAAGCTTATATTATTTAATTTAGCATCCTGTACAGATGTTGGCCGCATAACTTTTGCTCCTAGAGATGCCATTTCAAGCATTTCATCATAAGAAATTTTATCAATTTTTTTTGCTTTTAAATGACTTCTTGGATCTGTTGTGTATACACCATCTACGTCTGTATAGATATCACAAGCATCAGCATTAAAAAATTTTGCTAACATTATTGCTGAAGCGTCAGTTCCTCCTCTGCCTAATGTGGTAACTCTATCATCTGAATTGATTCCTTGAAAACCGGTAATAATTGGTATTCCACCTGATTTCATATAACTGAATATTTTATTTTTATTAATCGTGTTAATTCTTGATGAACTATATGGACCCTCAGTAATAATTGGCACCTGCCAAGACATCCAAGATCTAGCCCTAAACCCAAGATGCTTTAATCTGCCAGCAATTAATGCACATGCTGCTTGTTCGCCTGTAGATAGCAAAACATCATATTCGGCTGCATCAAAATTTTTACTCAATTCTTTTGTTTGTTTAATCAATTGATTGGTTGTCCCACTCATTGCAGAAGAGACCACAATTACTCCTAATTTTTTCTTTTTATAAGTGGCTATAATTTTAGCTACATTCTTAATTCTGCTTATATTTCCTACAGAAGTTCCACCAAATTTTAATACAACAGTTTTCATTGATAATTTTGTTTAATTAATATTGATAAAATACATCTTAATTGTTATGTCCACAAGTCATCTATTATGAATTCAATAAATAAAAAAGAAATAGAAAAATTTTCTAAAATTGCTGAAGAATGGTGGAATCCTAACGGAAAATTTAAACCTCTACATAATTTTAATCCTATAAGAATTAAATATATAAAAGAAAATATAATTCAAGATTTCAAAATTAAACCTTCAGAACAGCCATTAAAAAAAATTAACTTGCTGGATATTGGTTGTGGTGGTGGATTATTATCTGAGCCAATGTGTAGATTGGGGGCTAATGTACTTGGAATAGATGCTTCAACAAAGAATATTGAAGTTGCAAAATTTCATGCAAAAAAAAACAAGCTTAAAATAAACTATAAAGTTACATCACCAGAAAAATTAAAAACTAATATAAAATTTGATGTAATTTTAAATATGGAAATAGTTGAGCATGTTGAGAATATAGATTTTTTTATTAATGAGAGCGCAAAACTGTTAAAAAAAAATGGTATAATGTTTGTAGCAACTTTAAATAAAACTTTAAAGTCGTATGCATTCGCAATTATAGGAGCTGAATATATTTTAAAATGGCTACCTATAGGAACTCATGATTGGGAAAAATTTGTCAAACCTAATGATTTAATAAAAATTTCAGAAAAAAATAGTTTATCTCTAAAAAAATTAGATGGTATGAAATTTAATTTATTAGATAATAGCTGGAAAATAAGTAAGGACACATCTGTTAATTATATTGTTAAATTAAAAAAAAATTAATTTATATTATTTTTTATCCATGGTATTATTTCTGCTTGTATACCTTCCTCTTTTAATTCTTTAAGATCCTGTTTTGTTGTAGTGCCATAAATCCCTTTTGAAGCTTTTTTATTTTTATAATGAAGAGACCTTGCTTCATAAGCAAAATTTTCACCAACATAATCAAAATTTTTTTTAATAAATTCTTGATATTTTAAAATTGCTTTCTTTGTTTTTTTATATTTTTGAGTTTTATTATCGGCCTTAGAATTATTCTTTGGGATAAATACACTAGGTGACATTAAAGTTTTTTCTATACTTAATGAATTACAAGTATGACAGTTAATAAAATTTTTTTTTTTTAATCTCTCATATTCTTTAGAAGAAGAAAACCAGCTATCAAAAATAGTTTCACAATCTTTACAAATAAGTCTGTATTTGATCATGTAGTATAGTTAATGGTTAATATACTTAATTCAATATCCAATTAACTTCTATAATCAGCATTGATCTCTATATATTTTTTTGTCAAATCCATGGTGTAAACAGTAAAGTTTTTTAAACCCATATTAAGATTTATTGAAACATCTATTGATTGATTTTTCATATAATCTGCTACATCACTCTCTTTATAATTTTTTACAAGTTGTCCTTTTTCTATAATTTTTATTTTACCAAATTGAATTGATAGTTTTTTTAAATTTATATCAACGTTAGATTTACCAATAGCCATTATAATTCTTCCCCAATTTGGATCTTCACCTGCAATAGCTGTTTTAACAAGTTTTGAATTAGCAATAGAAAATGCAATTTTTTTAGCATCTTTATCATTTTTTGATTTAACAACATTAACTGTTATAAATTTACTGGCTCCCTCACCGTCTTTAACTATTCTTTTTGACAAGTTTAATAAAACGGAGTGTAAAGCTTTATCAAAGTTAACTATCTTTTTATCATTAATATTATTTATAATTGGATTTTTTACCTTACCAGTTGAAAAAATTGAGACCATATCATTTGTGCTTGTGTCACCATCACAAGTTATTGCATTAAAAGTTGTATCAATATTTTTTTTAAGCAATTTACTTAAGATGTCATTTGAAAGGTCTGCATCTGTAAAAATATAACCTAATGTGGTTGCCATATTTGGAAAGATCATTCCTGAACCTTTTGCTATTCCATAGATTTTAACTTTTGTATTTCCAATTTTGCACTCTTCCATTGCAAGCTTTGGTTTTAAATCAGTTGTCATGATACCTAGTGCAGCCTTCATCCAGATAAGCTTATTTTGAACATACTTAATTTTTTTAATCAATTCTGGTATATTCTTTTTTATTTTTTCAGCTGGATATTTTTCTCCTATTGTTCCTGTGCACCCAAAAAGAATTTCATTATCGGATATTTTTTTTGGATAATCCTCGTCTTTTTTTTGTTTTTCTGATAACTTGATGGATACCTCTTTTGCAATTTCTTTTAAACCTCTGTATCCATCTTTGCCTGTGAAAGCATTAGCATTTCTAGTATTGACTATAAGAGATTTTATTTTTTTACTTTTTATATTCAAGTTCCATTTTATATTTTCTGAAACTATTTTTGATTGTGTATAAACAGAGGCATAGTTTGCCCCATCTCTGAAATAGAACATAACCAAGTCATCTCTTGGTTTGGTATATAAATTTGCACAAATGGCTGATATGGAAACTCCATCTATATGCTCTAGATCTTGAAAGTCGTTCATTTTAGAGTTGAAAGTTTGAGTGTTTATAAAGTTTTTAAGGTTTAATGACATCTATTTAAAATTTTTATTTAATACTTATATTAAAAGTTATAATTAATTATATATCAAAAAAATCAGATGCTTAATCCTTTAAATTTTCTTTCAAAGTTCATTAAATCAAGCAATCAAAAAGAGCTTGATCGCATAGCTAAAATTGTTGAAAAGGTTAATTCTTATGAGGCTATAATTAAAGAGATTACCGATGAAGAGTTTCCTAAAAAAACAAATGAACTTAAAGAAAAGCTTAATGAGGGCAAAAGTGTCGACGATCTATTACCTGAAGCTTTTGCGCTCGTAAGAGAGGCATCAAAAAGGACCAGAAATGAAAGACATTACGATGTTCAAATAATAGGTGGCGTTGTTCTTCACGAGGGAAAAATTGCAGAAATGAGAACTGGTGAGGGTAAAACACTTACCATAAGTCTTGCAGCTTATCTAAATGCCTTGCTTGATAAGGGTGTTCACATTGTTACCGTTAATGACTATTTGGCCAAAAGAGACTCACAAGAAATGGGGGAAATTTATAAATTTTTAGGATTGACTTCTGGTTATATAAATAATGATCAAGATGATTACGAAAGAAAGAAAAATTATAATTTTGATATTACATACGCAACTAACAGTGAACTAGGATTTGATTATCTAAGAGATAATATGAAGCTCACTAAAGAACAAATGGTTCAAAGAGGTCATGTTTATACTATTGTAGATGAAATAGATTCCTGCTTGATTGATGAGGCTAGAACTCCATTGGTAATTTCTGGAGCCGCTGAAGATAAAACAGAGCAATATCTTGCAATCGATAAATTAGTTAAAAGACTAACACCCAAACATTATGAAATTGATGAAAAAGATAAAAATATTTTACTTACAAATGATGGAATAAATAATGTGGAAGAAATATTTTCTAATGCAGGAATTTTAAAAAATAATAACTTTTATGATCCTGAAAACCTGAGCTTAGTTCATCATGTTAATCAGTCTTTAAGAGCAAATCATCTATTTGAAAAAGGAAAAGATTATATAATTAAAGATGGGATGTTAAAAATTATCGATGAGCTTACTGGAAGAATCTTGGAAGGAAGAAGGTTTGGAGATGGACTTCATCAAGCTCTTGAAGCAAAAGAAGAAATTGATGTACAGGCTGAAAACCAAACACTTGCATCTATAACCTATCAAAATTATTTCAAACTTTATAATAAGATTTCTGGATGTACTGGAACTGCTGCAACTGAATCTCAAGAATTTTATGAAATATATAATTTAATTGTTGTTATTATACCCACCAATAAAAAGATGATTAGAAAAGACTGGAACGATCAAATTTTTAGAACTGAATTGGAAAAAAATAAAGCCATCATTGAAAAAGTTGTTGAATGTCACAAAAAAGGACAGCCAATTTTAGTTTTTACTTCCAGTATTAATAAGTCTGAAATTTATTCAAAATTACTAAATGATGAAAAAATAAAACATGTTGTTTTAAATGCAAAAAATCATGAAAATGAAGCTGAAATCATAGCAAATGCAGGAAAAATGAACTCAGTTATAATTACTACAAGTATTTCGGGAAGAGGAGTTGACATTCAACTAGGTGGGAAAAAAGGAAGCCAACCTGACGAAGAACTTTTAGTAAACAAGAACAAGATAAAATCATTAGGTGGATTATATGTGATTGGCACTGAAAGAATGGAATCTAGAAGAGTTGATAACCAAGCAAGAGGAAGGGCTGGACGTCAAGGGGATGAAGGAAGTTCAATTTTTTATGTTAGCTTAGAAGATGATTTAATGAGAATTTTTGGCTCAGAATCTATGAATACCATCTTACAAAAGCTAGGATTAAAAGACGGTGAAAGTATTGACCACCCTTGGATTAATAAAGCACTTGAAAGAGCACAACAAAAAGTTGAAGCAAGAAACTTTGATATAAGAAAAAATTTACTTAAATTTGACGATGTTTTAAATGATCAAAGACATGTAATATTTTCTCAAAGAAACAATGTAATGAATAGCCAAAAGGTTTTTGACTATTCAGATGAATTTTTATCAGAAATTACAGATCATTTAATTAGCCTAAAAGCTCAAAAGTTATCAAGAGTTAAGAATAACGAATTTAATAATCAATTAAAAATTTTACTTGGAAAAAATGTCGATGATAATGAGTTTGAAAATTTAACTAATTTAAAAGACCCAGATTTTAAAGAAAAAATTAATTCTAAATTTTTACAATCAAGAAAAGAAAGAATTAAAATGCTAGATGAAGAAAAAGCAAAAGAAATTGAAAAAAGAATTTTTCTTCAATGCATCGACTTAAATTGGAAGTCACATATTCAATATCTTGAACAATTAAGACAGGTTATAGGACTTAGAGCTTATGGTCAGAGAGATCCATTAGTTGAATATAAAAAAGAAGCCTTTCATCTTTTTGAAAATTTACTAAATAAACTAAAAATTGATTTTGTAACAATTTTAATCAATTTAAAAATAATACATGAACAAAATAATGAGGATAATAATTTTAAAAAAAAGAAATAGAAATTTCAAATAACCCCAAATGTTTACTACTAAAAAAAAAGGGAGAAAAAATTTCAAGAAATGAAAAATGTGAGGCTACAGGTAAAAAGTTTAAGAATTGCTGTGGCGCTTTATAGGAAAAATATAAAGCAACCCAACAAAACTATTATAACAAAAGAAATTCCTAAATTTATTTTTGATCTACAAAAGTTTTCAATAAATGTATTTACTTTATTTTTTTTCATACTTAGTGCACTCAAATCATCTAATTGACTGACAAATCCTTTTGACCTTCCAATGGTTAAAAATTTATTTTTTCTATGGTTTAAAACTTCATCTCCAGTCATGTTAAAGAATTCATTTAAGTTATTTTCAATAGATTTTCTTACATTGTCTAAAATTAAATCTCTATCTCTATGAGCCCCTCCAATTGGTTCTGGAATAATTTCATCAATTACTTTCAATTCTAAAAGATCTTTTGAAGATAACTTCATTGCTCTTGCCGCATCGAGTGTTCTTTTGGGATCTCTCCATAAAATTGTTGCACACCCTTCAGGAGATATTACTGAATAGATTGCATTTTCTAGCATGATAACTTTATTGGATGAGGCTAAGGCTATTGCTCCACCAGATCCACCTTCTCCAATAACAATTGCAAATGTTGGTACACTTAATAACATGCAACATTCTATCGATTTTGCAATTGCCTCAGCTTGACCCCTTTCCTCGGCCCCAACACCCGGGTATGCACCTGGAGTGTCTATAAAAGAAATTATTGGAATATTAAATTTATTTGCAAGCTTCATTAATCTAATAGTTTTTCTATAACCCTCAGGTCTCATCATTCCAAAATTTCTTTCAATTCTAGTTTCAAGGCTATCACCTTTTTCTTGACCTATAACTAAAACTGATTTTTTATTGAATTTTGCAAATCCAGCTAATACTGATTTGTCTTCTCCATAAAATCTATCTCCCGATAATGGGATAAAATCTTCAAATAAATTATCTATAAAAAACTTAGCTTTAGGTCTATCTTCATGTCTAGCAACTAAGGTTGTTTGCCACGGATCAAGGTTAGAATAAAGCTCTTGTAATTTTTTATCTATTTCCTCTTGAGACTTAGAAATTTTTTTTGTATCCACCTCTGAAAGTCCATCTTGATTATATGGATCTTTTAGTTTTTCTATTTCAGCTTCTAAATTTTTAATATCTGTTTCAAAATTTAAATAATTTTTCATATGAATAATTTTAATTATTAATTAATTGTCAAAAAAGGCAATAAAATGTTTTAAATATTTAATATTTGACTTAATTATATTAACAAGTAGTCTTGTTTTATATCGGGAGAGACTAAGTATATTAGCGCCGAAGGAGCAACCACCCCGGAAACTCTCAGGCAAAAGGACCGATAACAAGCATAACACTCTGGAAAGAGATTTAATCTCGCCGATGGAGCAAAACTCTCAGGCAAACATACAGATGGGGTAAAATGGGTGCTATGAAAGAACAATACACAAAAATACATAATCTATCAGTTTCTAATAAATTAATTAACTTCGTTAACGAAGAGCTACTTAAAGATGCGAATATCTCTTCAGAAAAATTTTGGGAAGGTTTTGACAGAGTAGTTCATGAATTGGCTCCAAAAAATAGAGACCTATTAACAATAAGAGAAGATTTGCAAAAAAAAATAGATTCTTGGCACATTGCAAATAAAGGAAATGAAATCAATTTAGAAGAATATAAAAAATTTTTAAAAGAGATTAACTATTTAAAAGAAGTAGGTCCCGATTTTAAAATTAAAACAAGTAATGTTGATGAGGAAATAACTAGTATTGCTGGACCGCAATTAGTAGTTCCAATCATGAATGAAAGGTATGCACTGAATGCTGCTAACGCAAGATGGATGAGTTTATATGATAGTTTATATGGTACAGATATAATCGAACAGTCTGAAGATAGCACTTCTCAGAGATATGATCCTTTAAGAGGTGAAATGGTCATAAAATATGGAAGAGACTTTTTAAAAAAACATTTTCCTTTAGAAAATTTAGAATGGCACAATATTACAGGATTTAAAATTAATGACGGTTCTTTAATTGTATTAAAAGATGACGTTGAGACATCTCTAAAAAATAAAAATAAATTTATCGGTCATAGAGGAGAGGCTAATGACCCCTCTGCAATAATTCTAAAAAATAACAATCTTCATATAGAAATAATTATAGATTCAAATGCTTTTAGTGCTCAACAAGATTCTGCTAAAATTAGTGATATTATTGTTGAAGCGGCAATTTCAACTATTTGTGATAATGAGGATAGTGTTACTGCGGTTGATGCTGATGACAAAATTATTTGTTACCGTAATTGGCTAGGTCTGATGAAAGGTGATTTAAAATCAACATTTAAAAAAAATGGAAAAACCTATGAACGTAAATTAAATCCTGACAGAAGTTATATTTCTAAAGATGGAAAAGGATTAAAATTGCATGGAAGAAGTTTATTATTAGTAAGAAACGTTGGACACCTTATGACTAATTCTGCAATTCTTTTAAAAGATGGTTCTGAAATACCAGAAGGAATTATGGATGCTTTTATAACTTCAGCTGCGTGCCTTCATGATCTAAACAGAAAAGGCAACTCAAGAAATGGATCTATTTATATTGTTAAACCAAAAATGCATGGTCCTGATGAAACAGCATTTACAGATTTAATTTTTACTAAAGTTGAAGAAATTTTGGAGTTAGAAAAAAATACTTGTAAAATTGGTATTATGGATGAAGAAAGAAGAACTTCTTCAAACTTAAAAGAGTGCATTAGAACACTTGAAAATAGAGTATTTTTTATTAACACAGGATTCCTAGACAGAACTGGTGATGAAATGCATACTTCAATGGAAGCTGGTCCTATGATTAAAAAAGGAGATATGAAATCTTCTAAATGGATTGGCGCATATGAAAATAATAATGTTGATATTGGTCTGCAGTGTGGCCTTTCAGGTAAAGCACAAATTGGTAAAGGGATGTGGGCTATGCCTGACAAGATGAAAGATATGATGGAGCAAAAAACTGGTCATTTGATAGCTGGAGCAAATTGTGCTTGGGTTCCCTCACCTACTGCGGCAGCTCTTCATGCTCTTCATTATCATGAAATAAATATTTTTGAGAAGCAAATAGAAATTCAAAAAAGAAAGTCAGCAAAGCTTGATGATTTGTTAACAGTTCCAGTTGCAGATAGACCAAACTGGTCGATGGAAGAAATTAATTCTGAAATTTCCAATTCTGCACAAACTCTTTTAGGCTATGTTGTAAGATGGATAGATCATGGGGTTGGCTGTTCAAAAGTGCCTGATATTAACAATGTTGGTTTAATGGAAGATAGAGCCACTTTAAGAATTTCATCTCAACATATTGCTAATTGGATACATCACGATATTTGCACAAAATCACAAGTTATGGAAGTAATGAAAAAAATGGCAAAAATTGTTGATGATCAAAATAAAAATGATGCTGCTTATACTCGTTCTGGAAGAGGAAGTTACGAGATGATGTCTGAAAATTTTGAAAAATCAATTGCTTTTAAAACAGCTTGTGATTTGATCTTTAAGGGTAAAGAACAACCTTCTGGTTACACGGAACCATTATTACATCAAAATCGATTACTAAAAAAATCTACTCAGAATTAGTTTTAATTCCAGTTCTATTTTTAAAAGCTGAATATAAAGTTCCATCATCTAGGTTTTCTATTTCACCACCCACAGGTAAACCTTGTGCAAGTTTTGTAATTTTTGCACTCGTTTTTTTAAGACTGTCCTGAATATAATAGGCTGTAGTTTGGCCTTCAACAGTTGCACTTGTTGCTAAAATGACCTCTTCAATATTTTCTCTAATAACTCTTTCAACTAATGAATTAATTAAGAGATCTTCTTTTCTTTGACCAGCAGATGAAATTGTTCCACCTAATATATGGAAGTATCCTTTATAAATATTTGAATTTTCGATAGACCACTGATCTGCAATATCCTCTACAACACATATTTTATTATATTTTTCTTTTGTGTTTTCACAGTTATTGCATCCTAAAGAATTGGATTTTAAAGTGCCGCAAGATTGACATCTGATAACATTTTTATAAACTTGAGCTAGAGTATTAGCCATTGGCTTAACTAATTCATCCCTATTATTTATAAGTTTTAATACAATTCTTTTGGCAGATTTTGGGCCTAAACCTGGAAGTTTAGCAATTAATTTTATTAACTCTTCTATTTCATTAATATTTTGCATCTAATTAAAGTGGCCATTTAAAACCAGGAATACCAAACCCACTTGTAGACTTTGAAATTTCCTCAGATGTTTTTGATTTTAATTCAGATTTTGCATTATTATGGGCAGCCACTATTAGGTCTTCTATTATAACTTTATCTTCCCTCATCACTTCGTCTGATAAATTTATTTTAATCATTTCGTTTTCACCATTTAATGTAACTTTGATAGAATTAGAGCCTGATGATCCCTCAACCTGAATATTTTTAATTTTTTCTTGGCTCTCTTTCATTTTAGATTCTAATTCTTTAGCCTTATCTAAAATCTTAGTGAAATCAGTCATTCTTACCTTCTTTCTCATCAGGATTAACATCAACCAGCTCAGCGTCTGGAAATTTTTCTAAAATATTTTTATAAATTGAAGAATTTTTTACACTTTCTATTAGTTCTTTTTTTAAATTAAGTTCTGTCTCTTTTTTAGATGGCTGGCCTTTAGTTTTACTAAGCGTTATTATCCATCTATTGTTAGTCCATTCATAAAGTTTTAAAGATAAATCTTTAATAAAATCTTTGTCTAAATCTTCATTAAATGAAATTTCGATTCTTTGATCTTCAAAACTAACAAGATTAACATTTTTTTCTAATTCATATTTTAATTTAATCTCCTTTTTAGAAGAACATATTTCTAATAGGCTATCAAAAGAATTTATAAGATTGGTCTGCATTTCAACTTTTTTATTATCTTTTAATTTTATATCTTTCTCCTGAACAGTATTTTTCATTTGACCAATTGTTTTGGCCTTATCTTTTATTCCAAAAAAATCTTCTCCTTCTTTTTTTTGTGATAGAGATGTTTTGCTAATATTTTCATTTATCCGATGTGAGTCTTCATAGCTACTATCGGGTGTGTTCTTAATATTTTTTAAATGAATTAATCTAATTAAAAACATTTCCATTGATAAATGTTGATTGGAAACAATATCAAGCTCTTCTAATACTTTAATAGTAAACTGCCAAAATAATATTAAAGTTTCATTATTAATTTTTTCAGAAATTTCTTTAATTCTATTAAACTCCTCATCATTTAATGAAAAATTTGTACCATCAATGTCTAATGATTCAATATTCTTAAAGTAATATAAAAGCTCTAAAAAATCATTTATAAAAATTTTAGGTTCAACACCTTGATTATAAATTTCTCTATAAGTATTTAAAACTTCTGTCTCTTTACCTGCAAATATAAGTTGAAATAAACTAATTAATTGAGATTTGTCAAAATAACCAAATATTTTTTGCGCAGAAGTTAAATCTAACTCCTTATTTTTGTTTAGTGTAAGTAATGCTCTATCAAGTAATGATAGGGCATCTCTAACAGATCCCTCAGAAATCTTTACAATTAATTTAAGTGCGTCATCAGACGCATTACCTTTCTCTTTATCTTTAATTTTTTTGATAAAATCAAATAATTCTAAAGATTTAATTCTAGATAAATCAAACCTTTGACAACGAGAAACTACAGTGATTGGAATTTTTTTTATTTCTGTAGTTGCAAAAATAAATTTTAAATATTCGGGTGGCTCCTCTAAAGTTTTTAGCAATGCATTAAATGCTTGTTTGCTAAGCATATGCACTTCATCAATAATAAATATTTTATATTTAGCTGTGGTTGGGCCATATCTAGAAAATTCAATAAGATCTCTTACATCGTCAACACCAGTTTTGCTTGCTGCATCCATTTCCAATACATCAATATGATTTGAATTTGAAATGGCTGTACAATTTTCACAAAGATCATCTTTACAAAGTTCATCAATACCATTTAAACAATTTAAAGACTTTGCAACTATTCTTGCCGTGGTAGTTTTTCCAATGCCTCTAATCCCAGTAAAAAGATAGGCATTAGGGACTTTATTAGCTTTAATTGAATTAGAAATTGTTTCAGCAACAACATCTTGACCTATAAGATCATCAAATGTTTGAGGTCTATATTTTAAAGCTAAAACTTTTGTATTTTTATTCATTTTTATAAGGAGACTAGAACCTGAAAAACTGTCTCTACGACTGCTTCCGTTAAGATCTGGTCGGGTTCAAGCAGTATTCACCTCTAGCCTCCAAAACTATTATAGCAGTAATGTTTTCTAATCTACAAGAAAAGTTTCTAGATTATTTTTCTCTAAATTTATCGGCTTCAAAAACACCTAGCACGTGAAAATCTTGGCAATGAAGTCCTAATTCTTCTAAAGATTTTTGAACTTTAGGATCTTCTATGTGCCCATCTAGATCACATAAGAAAAAATATGATTCAAATGAGTTTTGTTCTGGGTAGCTCTGAAGCTTTGTTAGGTTTACACCATTAATTGCAAAACCTCCTAGCGACTGGTAAAGCGCAGCAGGTTTGCTTTTCAATTTAAATAAAAAGGATGTTATATATCTTTTATCTCCAAAATCTGGTTGATAAACTTCTTTACCCATAACTAAAAATCGAGTCGCATTGCTTTTTTGATTTTCAATGTTTGGTACAAGTATTTTAAGTTTATAAATTTTTGCACTTAATGCAGATGCTATTGCTGCCTCACTTTTAATTTTTTTTTTTGAAATTGCTTCAGCAGAACCAGCTGTATCAGCACGAACATGTTCAGTGAAATTGTTTTTTTTAATAAAATTTGAACATTGAGATAAACCCTGTGTATGAGAAAAAACATCTTTTATATCATTTAAGCTGGTTCCTGGTTGTCCTAATAAATTATGTTCAATTTTTTGAAAATGTTCTGCGTAAATATTTAATCTGTATTTAAAGATTAAATATTCTATTCCAATATTTCCTGTAATACGATTTGATTCAGGTATAACCATTCGTGAACCACTTTCTGAGGATACTTTTAAGAAACACTCATCAAACGTCTTACATGGTACAACTTCTGCATTGGGCTCAATTTCAAGTGCTGCCAAATGTGAATAGGCTCCAAAGGTTCCTTGAATATAAATTTTACTCATTTTATATTTTATATTCCATAATTTTTTTTATAGCCAGATAATCTTCTTCAGTATCTACTCCTATAGGAGAGGATTTTGCCAAAGCTACATTTATTTTTATTTTATTATCTAAAGCTCTCAACTGTTCTAATTTATTTTCTTTCTCATTGTTTGTTTGATCCAGACTAACAAACTTTTTTAATACACTTACTTTATAAGAATAAATTCCAATATGATGATAAATATTTTGACTAATTGTTGATAAATTATCTCTAGTAAAATTTAATGCTTTTGGAAAATTATTTTCTACCAATTTTTTATCCGTGATAACTTTAACTAGATTTTTATTATTTAACATTTTATCATCTTGAATTTTTGCTGCCAATGTACCTATTTCAACATCGTGATTAATCATGAAATTGTTTAAATTAATGATATCCTCTTTATTAATATCGGGTTCGTCTCCTTGTAAATTTAATATATAGTCAATATTTTTTATATTCAGCTTTTCATAAGCTTCAAAAATTCTATCTGTGCCCGTTTTGTGATTTTTACTTGTTAAAATTACCCTACCTCCATTTCTTAAAACATCATTGAGTATCTCTTGATTGTCAGTTGCAACCACTACTTCACCAATATTAGCTTCTTCTGCTCTTTTAAAAACATGAGAAATAATCGATAAATTATTAATTTTTAAAAGTGGTTTGCCTGGCAACCTAGTTGCTGCCATTCTTGATGGGATTAATATTAGTGTTTTTGTCATTATAAAATTACCAATTTTATGCGTCTAACAGACGCAAAATTATAAAATTAAAAATTAAGTATTTTTTTAATTATCATGTTATATGTGAAAATAATTATAATTAAATGGATTCGTTCGAACTAAATAAAATTATTGCTGCAGTTTTAATGGTTGCACTGCTTGTAATCGGTTTAGGAAAGATTGCTGATGGTGTTTTTCATGTGAAGAAGCTAAAAAAGCCCGGGTATCAAGTTGAAGTGGAAAGCCAATTAACCTTGGGAACTTCTCAAGCCGCTGAGGTAGCTGAAAAAATTGATATTGTTGCAGTTATGGCATTGGGTGATATTGCAAGTGGAAAAAAAATTTTTAAAAAATGTGCTGCATGCCACTCAATAAATAAAGGTGGGAAAAATAAAATTGGCCCCGCGTTATACAATGTTGTTGGGAGAGCAGTTGGTGGCGTGGATGATTATAAATATTCTAAAACTTTAGCTTCTTATGGTAAAGAGTGGTCATTTGAAGAGTTAAACGGATTCTTACAAAAACCTGCCTCTTACTTGAAGGGAACTAAAATGTCTTATGCTGGCTTAAGAAAAGAAAAAGACAGAGCTTCTGTAATTAAATACTTAAATCAAAAAAGTGATAATCCTAAGTTGCTACCTTAATTTACCAAAACAATATAACAAAATACTTTTTTGAACATGCACCCTATTAAGTGCCTGTAGCCATACTTTTGATTTTTTCCCTAGAAAAACTTCACTCGATACCTCTGTGCCTCTTGGTAAACAATGTAAAAAAGTTGCATCCCTTTTAGCAAGGCTCATTAATTTCGAATTAATTTGAAAATTCTTAAAATCTTTAATTTTTTTGGTTTTATTAACTTTATCATTTAAGGAAATAACTTTATCTGAAAAAATAACATCTGCATTCTTAGCAGCTTTTTTAGCATTATTATAAATATCAATTTTTCTTTTATTTTTTTTTACCCAATCAAGTACAAATTTTTTGGGTTCATAATTTTTAGGACAGCCAATACTTAATTTAAAAGAAAACTTAACTGATGCAGCAATTAAACTATTAAGAACATTGTTTGAATCTCCAATCCAACAGATATTTAATTTTGAAATAGGCTTTTTTTTAATTTCTTCAACTGTAAAAATATCAGATAAAACTTGTGTTGGGTGTGATGATGGGCTCAACCCATTAATAACTGGTATTGTTAAATATTTACTAAATTCCTCTATTTTTTTATCACTATCAGTTCTCAACATAAAACCATCACCATAAGTTGATAAAATTCTTGCAGTATCAGCTAAGCTCTCCCCTTCTTTTCCAAGATGCAGCTCATTTGCTCTAAGTGTTATGGTTCCACCTCCTAATTGTTTTATTGCAAGGTAAAAACTTAATCTCGTTCTGAGACTTGATTTTTCAAACATTTGAATAAGCAGCTTTTCCTTTTAAAGGATTATCTTTATCAACATCAAGTGTACTGAATTTCTTTTCTTTTATTTTTTCTTTTTTTTGCATCAGTTATAATTTTTCTAAGGTCTGTCGCAGGTATATTTTTAAGAGTAATAAAATGGTTCATTTTTATTTTTGAGTTAAGCAAACTTTTTTGATAATTTTTATAGCCATATCTATTTCTTGTTTTTTAACATTAAGCGGAGGTAGTATTCTTATGACATTTTCTGCGGCTCTAATTGTTAGTAATTTATTATCCATTAATTTTTGAATAAATTTTGTTTGATCGTTGTACAACTGTAATCCAATCAGTAAACCAATGCCTCTCACTTCTTTAATTATTTTTGGAAAATCCTTTTTTAATTTATTCAACTCAGAGTGAAAATATTTCGATATCTTTTTGACATTAGCAAGAAATCCTTTTTTAAATATTTGATCTAAAACTGCGTTTCCAACAGACATTGCCAATGGATTTCCGCCAAATGTTGAACCGTGAGTTCCTGCTGTCATGCCAGATGACGCTCTTTTGTTCATTAAAACTGCTCCAAGTGGAAAACCACCTCCAATACCTTTCGCTATTGGCACAATATCAGGTTTAATTTTTGAGCTCTCAAAGGCAAAAAAATTTCCAGATCTGCCTATTCCGCATTGAACTTCATCCAAAATTAATAAAATTTTCTTCTCATTGCAGATTTTTCTTAATCCCTTCAAACACCAATCTGGAATAACTTTAATTCCACCTTCTCCCATAATAGTTTCAACCATAATTGCAGCTGTTCTACTTGTTATAGACCTTTTTAATGATTTATGATCTCCAAATTCAAAGTGATCAAATCCATCAACTTTTGGACCAAAACCTTCGGTCATTTTTTTTGATCCACTGGCATAAATCGTGGCCAATGTTCTTCCATGAAATGAGTTTTTAACACAAAGAATTCTATTTTTTTTTGGTTGCCCTATTGAATAAAAATATCTTCTTGCAACTTTAATTGCCGCCTCTGTTGCTTCTGCTCCACTATTTTGAAAGATAATAAAATCAGCAAAAGTCTTTTTAACTAATCTTGTAGCTAACCTTTCACCTTCTGGAATTATAAATGCATTAGACACATGCCAAAGTTTTTTTGTTTGTTTATTAATTGCTTTTATTAAGTATGGGTTAGCGTGTCCTAAAGAGTTAACCGCGATCCCTTGGACAAAATCTAAATATTTTTTTCCATTAGTTGAGTAAAGGAAACTTCCCTTTCCATGGCTAAACGAAATTTTTCTTCTATTATAATTTTTTGCTAAAGCACTCATATTTTAAGATTTAATTTTATAACCTTTTTTGTAAAGAAAAAAAGCCACATACCACATTACAATACTTAAAATTGTTAAATAAATTAATCCTACGCTTATTGACCCATCTGACTTTCCTAAAAAACCATATCTAAATCCATCAATCATATAGAAAAATGGATTAATATGACTAATAGTTTGAAAAAATTCAGGAAGCTTGTCTATGGAATAAAATACACCAGATAAAAAACTTAATGGAGTAATAACAAAATTAGTAACAGTTGCAGTATGATCAAATTTTTCAGCCCAAAGACCAGTAATAAAACCTAAGCTTCCCAATATAAAAGCACTTAAAAAACCAAAAATAAAAATAAATAAACTGTTATTTATTGGCATCTCAACAATTAAAGAGAAGACACCTATTGAAATTATAGCAATTAAAAAACTTCTTGTAAGAGCTGCTAATATTATTGCCATTGAAACCTCTAGTGCCGATAAAGGCGCATAAAGCATATCAACAATATTTCCCTGAATTTTTCCAATCATTAATGAAGATACTGAATGACTAAATGATTGAGTCAAAATACTCATTGCAATTAAGCCTGGTGCTAAAAAACTTATAAAAGAATAACCAAGAACATCTCCTCTATTATTCCCTAAGGCCAAAGATAAAACTGACAAAAATAACAAACTTGACACAAGTGGAGATAGTAATGTTTGTTGCCAAACTGCCATAAACCTATTGCATTCCTTAAGCCATAAACTTTTAAAACCAATCCAGTTTATAAAACCAAATCTTTTTACACTTATTTGATATTTCTTATTCAATTCAACCATAAGTAATCATATATAAATTTTGAAAAATTTGTGTACAAAACAAAAATACCTATTGTTTTTTTTTTTAATCTTATGTGATCTGTATATAGTTATTAAAATTAATTAACATACTAAATATAGATTATGAGCTGGAACGAAGAAAAAGTTTGTAAATTAAAAGAACTCTGGGGCAAAGGAAACACTGCAAGTCAAATTGCTGAAATAATTGGAGGCATTAGCAGAAATGCAGTTATTGGTAAGGCTCATAGATTAAACCTGTCATCAAAAATTAAAGCTAGAAATGCTTCATCAAGTCAAAATTTTGATAATAGCTCAGAAGAAAATAATTCTAAACAAAGACAAGGAAGAAACAGTAAGTTTAAGTCTCTGCTTATTGAAAAAGATTTTGAGCCAGAAAATCCTAAAAAATTAGAGGAGCTAGATGAAAGCTCATGTAAGTGGCCTGTTGGACATCCTGAGGAAAAATCATTTCATTTCTGTGGAAGATCTTCTTTGAAGGATTTTTCATATTGCAAGCTTCATTTGCTATATGCTTATCAGCCAAAAGGAAGAAGAGAAGAACCCACTACTGATAAAGAAGAAGAAGCGCCACAGTATATTGTGAAAAAAATTAATACTGCTTAATAATAGCTTCTTCCAAAACTACTATTTTTTATTTTTATATTTATTTTTTCCATCAATACCTCTCACAACAGACTTAATAATTAAATATGATAGAAATGAAAATATTAAAAATATTAAAAATATTAAAATATAAATAATATTAATCATTATTTAATATATTATACAATTTTAGTTTTAAAATTCTATTAAGAATTAGTGGAGTTGTATTTTTTAGTAGAAAATTGACCACCCTCTCTCCACATATAGCAATATTTTTCAACTTCTTGATCAAATATCTTTATGCTTGGAACCCCCACATCAGAATTAGTTTGATATTTATTTGAAAGAATATTGTCATACTTTAAAAGAATAAGCTGATCTACTGTCAATAATGGTTTTGGAAATAATTGAAATAATTTTGCTGACATTTTTGCAGCAAAAAATGGAAGGGGAATTAATAATCTATTCTTATTAATTAGTTTTAATAATCTTTTTAATATTTCTTTTAAAGAAATAACTTCGGGACCCACACACTCAACTATTTTAGAATGTATGTTTTTAGAAATAACATGATAGATGGTATCTGTTAAATCAGAACAATGAATTGGAGTAAATTTAGTATCTCCATTATAATAAAGTGGAAAAAACGGAAGCCTATTTAGTAGTGTCATGAAATTTGTAGTAAAATTATCATCTACAGAATAAACTACTGACGGTCTCAATATGGTGGCTAATGGAAAATTTTTTTGAATACTAACCTCACCCTCTAACTTGCTTTTTGCATACTCTGAATCTATTGCACTATTAATACCTAATGCTGATAAATGAATAAACTGTTTAACTTTATATTCCTTGCAAAGTTTAGCTAGAATAGATGGGAAAATAGAGTGAATATTTTTAAAAGTATTTCCTTTGCCACTTTCATATAAAATGCCTATTAAATTTATACAAACATCATTTTGATCAAAAAGTTTTCTAATCTTTTTTTCATCGAAAATATTAGCTTCAACTATATCTATATATCCTGCATTAGCTTGGGTTTTTATTGCGTACCCCTTTTGATGAAGGTTTCTAGTAACTACAGTAACCTTATAATTATTCTTAGTAAGCTTTCTTATTAAATGACGACCTATTTGACCACTACCGCCAAAAATTAGACAATTTTTTGCTTTCATATATATATAACTAAAAATGAATATTGATATTAAACTTCACAAAGATGATCTACCAGAAGATTTAGATTTAGGCAATATTATAGCAGTTGATGGAGAATTTATGGGACTCAATGTTAAGCGTGATCCTTTATGTCTCATCCAAATATCTAGCGGAAATTCAGATGCTCATATTATTCAACTAGATAGATCAAATTATAATGCTCCAAACTTGAATAAAATTCTGTCAGATGAATCAATTATAAAAATATTTCATTACGGTAGAGCTGATATGGCTCACATCAAATATTACCTAAAGACAGAAACTAAGAATATTCTAGACACTAAGATTGCCTCAAAGCTAGCTAGGTCTTATTCAGATAGTCATTCTCTTAAAACTTTAATTAAAGAATTCATCAATATTGATGTAAGCAAACAATTTCAAAGCTCAGATTTTGGGGGTGAATTATCACCAGCGCAGCTCAAATATTGCGCAAATGATGTTGTCTACTTGCATAAAATTCATGAAGAATTAAATAAAATTCTTATAAGAGAAAAACGTATTGATTTATACAATGATTGTTTAAAATTTTTAAAAACTAGAGTTGATCTTGATTTAGCTTTATTTAAAGACGATATATGGTCTCACTAAATGAAAAAAAAAGATTATAGAAAAATTGCAAAAAATGTAATTAACCTTGAAATAAAAGCCCTAAAAAAATTAAGAGATTCAATTAATAACTCTTTTGATGATGCGGTTGAAGCTATTACAAAATGCCAATCTAAAGTTATTCTATGTGGTGTTGGAAAAAGTGGACTAATAGCAGCTAAAATTTCAGCAACTCTATCTTCAGTTGGAACTCCTTCATTTTCTCTATCTGCAAATGATTGTTCTCATGGAGATCTGGGCAGTATTTCAAAAAAAGATATTTTAATTTTAATAAGCTATTCTGGCTCTACTGAAGAATTAAAAAATATTATTAAATATGCAAATCGAAATAAAATTACTCTTATTGGAATTATGTCCAAAAAAAATTCGATTTTATATAAAGCATCTGATATCAAATTACTAATTCCTGAAGTGACAGAGGCTGGCCTAGGAATTGTACCAACTTCCAGTACTATTAATCAGTTAAGTATTGGAGATGCATTAGCTGTGGCCACAATAAACAAGAAAAATATAAGCAAAAAAGATTTTAAAAAATTTCACCCCTCAGGTAACCTTGGTGCTAAACTAAAGACTGTTGAAGATATAATGATAACAGGAAATAAAATTCCCTTTGTAAATGAAAATTTAAAAATGAAGAATGCTCTACGTGTCATTACTAATAAAAAGCTTGGAACTTTAATTGTTCAAAATAACAAAAAATTAACAACCGGCATTATTACAGACGGTCAAATAAGAAGGCTTAATGAGGTAAATAGCAATCTACAAGATTTAATGGTTAAAAAAGTTATGACCTCAAACCCTATCAGTATTGATCAAGATACATTGGCAGAAAAAGCTTTATCTATAATGAATACTAAAAAAATTACCTCTTTGTGTGTTCACAATAAAAAAAATAAGAGAAAAACCATCGGGATTTTACATATACACAGTTTATTGCAGTCTAATATTCATTAAATGAGCAAAAAAACAATAACACAGGTTTTAATGGTCATTTTAATTGCCATTATTTCTTTATTATTTTATTTGAAATATTTTAACAAAAATCAACAAAGCCTAATAATAGAAAAACTAGGTACTAGCAAAAATACTTCGTCTAACTATATTGATAATATTAGCTATACTTCTCTAGATGCGAAAGGTAACGAATATCAAATAACTGCTACACAAGCTGAAATAGATATGGATAACCCAAATGTAATGTTCTTAGAAAATATTATTGCTTACATTTTTATAAAAGACTCAGATACAATTAAAATTACTTCTGATTTTGGAAAATATAACTCAGAAAATTATGATACTATTTTTTCAAAAAATGTAATAATTGTTTATCCAGGTCATAAAATCACAGGAGAGTATTTTGATTTTTCTTTTTTAAGTAATCTTGGAACAATCTCGACAGATGTTATTTATATTGCTGATGACACAAAATTATTTGCTGATAGGGTTGAAATGAATATTAAAACGAAAGATACTAAAATTTTTATGAACGATAATACAAAAAAAGTTTTAGTTGTAGGAACAAAATAATATGGGCATAATTAAAAAATTTAGAATTAAATCTTTTAAAAGTCCTCGACCTATAATCTCTTTAGAAAATATATCATTATCATTTGGTGATAGAAAAATCTTAGATAATGTAAGTTTTAAAATTAATCATGGTGAAATTTTAGGAATGCTCGGTCCCAATGGTGTTGGAAAATCAACAATTTTCAACTTAATAACCGGATTAATTAAACCAGACTATGGAGAAATTAAATTTGATGGAATAGATGTGCTTGATTACCCAATATACCTAAGGACAACAAAATTTAAAATTGGCTATGTTCCTCAATATGGTGGGTATTTTAGTGATCTTACCTTATTAGAAAATTTAAAAGCAATTGCTGAAATAGTTATTGAAGACAATAATTTAATTAACCATAAAATAGACCTTTTAATTGCTAAGTTTGAACTTGATGCTGTGCGAAATATAAAAGCAAAATTTTTATCTGGAGGTCAAAAAAAGAAATTAGTAATTGCCCTCGCTTTATTAAGTGAGCCAAAAGTACTTCTTCTTGACGAATGTTTTGCAGCACTTGATGTTCTTACAATAAAAATGCTTCAAGAAATTATTGTTAGCCTTCAAACTGAAAGCAATATAACTATTTGTATCTGCGATCATCAAGCAAGAGACCTCTTATCATGTGTTGATGTTGCTATAATTTTATCAAATTGCAAAATAATAGCTCAAGGAACTCCTAATGATCTAATAAATAATACAGAAGCCAAAAATGCTTATTTTGGGGACTCTTTTAAATTCAATTAATAAATGTCAAAAATATTATTTATTAAAAATAGAATTAAAGATTTTAATAAAAAGATAAAAGTTAGTGGTGATAAAAGCTTAAGTATCAGGTGGGTCTTACTTGCATCTCAAGCTATAGGAAAATCAAAGGGTTATAATCTTTTAATGTCCGAAGATGTTCTTGCAGCATTAAGATTCTATAAAAAGATTGGGAGTAAAAGTAAGAAAATATAAAAACTATTGTGAAATACTAGGAAATGGAATTAATGGCTTTAGATATAAAAAAAACTTAACATTAAACGCAAGAAACTCAGGAACACTTGGAAGATTATTGTTAGGTTTATTAATCAAATCGCCACAAGAAATAAAATTAATTGGTGATAAAAGTTTATCTAAAAGAGATTTTTCAAGAGTAACTTTACCTTTAGAAAAATTTGGAGCAAAATTTTATTATATAAAAAAAAATAAACTGCCTTTATCTATTTTGGGGTCTCAATCTATAAAAGGTATAAAATATTTAGAGAATAAAGGTTCCGCACAATGCAAAAGTAGTGTGATGCTTGCAGCGCTTAATGCATCAGGCACAACATCTATTAAAGCAAAAAAATCAAGGAACCATTCTGAGTTACTTTTTCAATATTTAAAAATACCTATTAAAATAAAAAAAACTAAAAAATATGATTTTATAAATATAAAGCCACCAAAAAAAATTAAAGCATTTAACTATAAAATCCCAGGAGACATAAGCTCGAGTGCATTTTTTATGGTGCTTACAACTCTTGCTTATAATTCAAGGCTTTTAATTAAAGATGTAAACATTAACCCTTCAAGGATAGGAGTAATTACTATTTTAAAAAAAATGGGAGCTAAAATATTATTAAAAAATCCAAGGAATTATAAAGGTGAAAAAATTGCTGATATTTTAATTTTAAGTTCAAGTAATCTTAAAGCTATAAATTGCCCATCAGAATTAAATAGTAGCGCCATAGATGAGTTTTTAGTTATTTTTTTAGTAGCTGCAAAAGCAAAAGGAATTTCTTATTTTAAAGATGTTTCTGAGTTAAACCAAAAAGAAAGTCCAAGATTAAACTTGGGTTCTAAAATTTTAAATATGATGGGTATTAAAACAGAATTAACAAAAGACTCGATTAAAATTCATGGTCAACCTAATTTAAAAATTACAAAACCAATTATAATTAAAAATTATCTAAAAGATCATAGGATTTTTATGATGAGTACAATTGCTGCTTTAACTTTTGGTGGACAATGGAAAATTCATGACAAAGATTCAATAAATACTTCATTTCCTTCTTTTTTAAAAATAATTAAAAAAATAAATGATAAATAAATTAATATGAAAAAATATAAAAAAACATGCATACAAGTGGCGATTGATTCACCTGCGGCTGCTGGAGCTGGCACACAAGCGAAATTAATCTCTAAACATTATAAACTTTTGTATCTTGATTCTGGAAAAATTTATCGTCTACTAGCCCATTTAAAAATAAAAGATCCAAAAAAATTTAACTACTCTTTTGTTTCAAAAAAAATGAAAACTTTAAAGATGTCTGACTTGCAGAGTAAAAATCTTTTATCTGATGATGTCGGTAGTATGGCTTCGGTAATTGCAAAAGATATTAAAATCAGAAAACTAGCACATAACTTTCAAATGAAATGTGCTTACAATCCTCCAAAAAAATATAAAGGCTCCATTATTGATGGAAGAGATATCACATATAATATCATGCCAGAGGCTGACTTTAAATTTTTTATAACAGCAAGCGCTAAAACTAGAGCGCTTAGAAGATATAAAGAGCTAAAAGGATTAAATAAAAAAATATCCCTCAATGAAGTACTAAAAAGCATCAAAAAACGTGATAAAAGTGACTATAATAGAAAGATTTCACCTTTAAAAAGAACAAAGGATCAATACTTGATATCTTCTGAAAATGAATCTAAAAGATCATGCTTTTTAAAAATAAAACAAATAATGGATAAAAAAATTAACTCTTAATGGAAATATACAATAACTTAGACACTGCTGCCTCAAAAGAATTCGAACAACTATTAAATTCCCAATTTACAAAAACAGCAAACCTTGAAGAGGGAAAAATAATTACTGGTGTAGTAAATAAAGTAACTGAAAATTTTGTATTTCTTGAAGTGCCTGGTTTAAAATCTGAACCAATCTTAGATATCAATGAATTAAAAAGTATGGGTATGCTTGATAAAGCAAAAGTAGGTGAAACAATTTCAGTTCTTCTTGAAAGACTAGAGGATAAAAAAGGTGAAGTTTTAGTATCAGCTTCTAAAGCACAAAAAATTCAAGGTTGGGATAAACTTGTTGAGGCTTATGAAAAAAATCAACCTATCATGGGTAAAATTACTGGACGTGTAAAAGGTGGCTGCATTGTAGAACATATCGATACTGGATCTTTAATGTTCCTGCCAGGATCACAAATTTCAGATAAACCATTAAAAGATATTAGCCATTTAATGAATGAGCCTCAAAAGTTTGCACTTATTAAATTAGACAAAGTTAGAGGAAACGCTTGTGTTTCTAGAAGGGAAATTATTTCATCTTTTAAAAAGGAAGATAAAATTAAAATTGTTGAAAAATTCAAAGTTGGAGATGTAATTAAAGGAGCTGAAGTAAAAGGCTATAGTTCATTTGGTTGTTTCTTTAGTGTTAATGGGGAGCTTGATGTATTAGTACACCTTCAAGAAATTTCTTATTCAAGAGTTAATCACCCTGATGAGGTTTTTACAATTGGTGAAAAACATGATTTATTAGTAATTACAGTAGATAAAGAAAAATTGCAGGTTGGTTGTTCAGTTAAGCAGCTTTCACCTGATCCTTTTGAAAATATTTCAAATTATGAATTAAACAAAATCTACAAAGTTAAGGTTGTTAAGTTAATGGACTTTGGTGCATTTTGTGAACTTGAAAAAGGATTATCCACTTTATTACACTCAAGTGAATTAAGCTGGACTAAAAAAAATTTATCAGCGAAAAAAATGTTTAAGGTTGGTGATGAGATTGATTGTATTATCACTGAAATTGATAAAGAAAAAAGAAGAGTTGCAATATCACATCGTTTAACAACTGAAAACCCTTTTGAAACATTTGAAAGTAAATATCCTGTAGGTTCTGAGGTTGAAGGTGAAGTTGCTAGCAAAAATGAATATTCTATTTTTTTAAACATTGATGGATTAGATATTGATGCATTCTTACACTGTAATGATCTTACTTATCTTACAAATGCAGAAGAAGAATTGGCCAAACACAAAATTGGTGATAAATTAAAAGTAAAAGTATTAGAGGTTAAGGCAGCTGAACAAAAAGTCAGAGTTGGCTTGCGTCAAACACAACCAGATCCGTTTAGTTGGTTTAATGATAAAAAAGTTAAACAAGCTATTACTGTTAAAATCATTTCATCAGACAACAAAGGTTTAGTTGTTAGGCCTGAGGGATGTGAAATGGATTTTATCATTAAAAAAACTGCAATAGCTATTAATGCAGCTGATGCTAGACCAGCAAGATTTACAGGTGGTGAGAGAATTGACTGTGCAATCCAAGAATTAGATTTAGACAAAAGAAAAGCTACATTAAGTATTAAATTGCTTGAAGAAATTGAAAGAAAAGTGGCATTAGATACATATGGCTCAGAGGCGAGCGGTAAAAACTTACCTTTCTCGTCATTATCTGATGATTTAGAGAAAAAGAAAAAAGAAGAAGAATAAAAATTGGCCATTGTAAAATCAAAGCTTCTAGACCAACTAAAAAAATCATATCCAAATTTCCTCAAAAAAGACCTTGAGAAAGTTTTATCAGTAGTTCTAAATGAAATTAAACAAGCTCTTAAACGTGGTGATCGAGTTGAATTAAGAGGTTTTGGTATGTTTTCAACAAATATTCAGAAAGCTAGAATATCACGAAACCCTAAAACTGGAGAAAAAGTAAATACACCAGAAAAAAAAACTATTCACTTTAAAATGGCTAAGGAAATGTTTAAAAAATTAAACAATGACGAATAAAAATATCTTCGTAGCCTGTGATGTATCAAGCCAAAAAGAAATATTAGGTTTATTAGAACTAATTCATGAAGATATTTCAGGAATTAAAATTGGCTTACAGTACATCACTCAAAGGAGTCCTGAAGAAATAAGGGAGCTTTCAAAATTTAAAAAGCCTATTTTCTATGATGGAAAATTTTTTGATATCAAAAATACATTAATTGAATCGGTAAAAGCACTTAAAAATTTAAATGTACATTATGCAACAGTTCATCTTCTAAATGGATTGGATGCTCTTAGGGCTGCAAATCAAGCTGCGAAGGAAATTAATTTAAATTTATTAGGTGTTTCTGTTTTAACAAGTTTTAGTGATGAGGATTTAGACAGTTTAGGTTTTAATAATAAAATTGAAGATCAGGTTAAAAAGCTAATTAAGATTGCAATGGAAGCTGACCTGCATGGGGTTATTTGTAGCCCACTCGAGATTAAAATGATTAAAGAAATTGCACCAAAACTTAAATGCTTTACTCCAGGGATTAGAATGGGAAATGCAAAAGATGATCAAAAAAGAACTATGACTGCCAATGAAGCTATTAAAGAAGGAAGTGATTGTCTGATAATTGGTAGACCCATCACCAAAGGTAACCCAAAAGAAAATATAAAAAATATCCTTTCATCGGTAGATTAGATGAAATCAAAAATTTGTGGAATCTCTGATTCTGAAACATTAAAATATTTAACGGCGCATCCTAATCCACCTCAATATATTGGCTTTATTGTTAATTATCCAAAATCTACAAGATTTGTTGAATATGATAAAATTAAAGAACTACTGAAAGTAGATAAAAAAGATTCTAAATATGTTGCAGTATTAGTTCGTCCTGATCGAAATATTCTTGAGAAAATAAAAAATTTACCATTTGATTATTATCAAATTTACGATTGCACCCCAGCAGAGGTAAAATCTATCATTGAAAAATATAATAGAAAAATTATAGTTGCTATTACTGTCAAAGATCAAAATGATGTTGTAAAATATATAAAATACAATGAACAAGCAGATATTATATTATTTGACAGTAAAGGTTATGAGAAAAGTATATCTTTTGATCATCAATTAATTAAAAATCTTAAAGTTAATAAGGAATTAATGTTAGCAGGAAATATACAGATTGAAGATAATCTTGAAAATTATAAAGAAATAGCAGACATTATAGATATTTCTGGAGGTCTAGAAACTTCTGGATTAAAAGATGTTACAAAAATAAATATTTTTTTAGACAAAATTAAACAAATTAATGATGAAGCTTAAAAAAAAAATTCCCTTAATTGATCAGCACGATAAAAATGGTTTTTGGGGTGGTAAGTTTGGTGGTAATTTCATCCCTGAGACATTGAAAAAACCCGTTGAAGATTTAACAATTCTTTTTGAAAAACTTAGGTATAACAAAAAATTTCTCAAGGAAAGAGATTACTACTTTAAGAACTATATAGGCTCACCCACTTCATTTATAAAACTTCAAAACCTATCTAGCTATCTAGGAGGAGCTCAGATATACACCAAAATGGTATCTGAGGCTAACGGAGGGGCTCACAAAATATATAATGCGACTGTTCATTGTCTTATTGCTAAAAAGGCAGGTAAAAAATATGTCGTAGGTGATACCGGTGCCGGTTATGCTGGTAAAATGTTAAGTATGGCTGCTAAGAAGTTTGGTCTTAAGTGTAAAATATTCATGGGTGCAAAAGACATAAAGAGACAAAAGCCAAATGTTGATTCAATGAAAAAAAATGGTGCTGAAGTTGTACCTGTTTACTCAGGAAGCCAAACATTAGTTGATGCTGTTAGTGAGTGCATGAGATATTGGGTTTCTAACTGCGATAATACTCACATGTGTGTTGGCTCAACTGTAGGTCCAAATATATTTGTTAAAATTTGTGGTTGGAGTACGGCTCAAATTTCTAAAGAATTAAAACTTCAAATTCAATCTGAGTTTAAAAAGATTCCAAAAAAAATTAAACTTATTAACTGTGTAGGTGGTGGAAGTTCTGCATACGGTTTTTGGAGTGAATTTATGGACTATAACAAAAAACAAATTGAATTAATTGGTGTTGAGGCGGGTGGTCCAAAAAACTCCAAACTTCACGCTGCACCTCTGACAAATGGAGCTAAACTTGGAATACTACACGGTGCTGCTGCCTATGTTTGTCAAAACAATGAGGGTCAAATTAATGATACCTCCTCTATTTCGGCTGGATTAGATTATCCAGGTGTTTCTCCTATTCATTGTTTCTTAAAAGATGTTAAAAGAGCAAGATATACATCTGCAACAGATGAGGGTGCTTTAAATGCTTATAAACTTGTAACAAAACTTGAGAAAATTAACCCAAGTTTAGAGCCAAGTCATGCTTTTGCAGAAGCAATTAAAATTGCTCCCAAGCTAAGTAAAGATACAATCATTATAGTAAACTCTTGTGGTGACGCTAAAAAAGATCGAGATATTTTAAAAGCAAGATTGGGGAAAGTTAACTAAGATGTCTTTAATTAACTTAGCATTTAAAAAAACTAAAAATGAAAAAAGACCGGCTTTACTTACCTACACCGTCGCAGGTGATAATAGTAAAAAAAGATCATTAGAAATATTAAAATCAATTGCAAACTATGCTGATATTTGCGAGATAGGCTTTCCTCACAACACTCCAATCGCAGATGGTGGACAAATTCAATCAAGTGCTTATAGGGCTTTAAAAAATGGTATTAAAATTAAAGATGTTTTTTCAATAGTAAAAGATTTTAAAAAATCAAAACATACAAAACCTGTAATTCTGATGGGTTACTACAATATGATTTATCAATATGGTGATAACAACTTTATTAATATCTGTAAAAAAGTTGGCGTTGATGGATTAATTGTTGTTGATTTACCTTATCCAGAAAATAAAAATTTTGCCAAAAAGTGTAAGAGGAAAAATATTAGTTTTATTCAATTAGTCTCACCCACTACTTCACTGAATAGAATGAAAAAAATTATAAAAGATTCTCATGATATGGTGTACTACATCAGTATGCTCTCAACAACAGGTGGTAAACTAAAAGTTTTACCTAAAAAAATTCTTGAGAGATACAATAAAATCAAAAGTCTAAATAAAAATAAAAATATTGTAATCGGGTTTGGAATTACTGAAAAGACAATAGCATCACTAAGAAAGGCTGATGGATTAGTAGTTGGAAGCGCTTTGTGTAAAGAAATATCAAAATCAATCGAAAAGAGACAAAATCCTGTCACAAATGTAACTAATATTGTAAAAAGATTAAGAAACAAAATTGCATGAATTGGATTAAAAAAACTCTACGTTTTGGTGAAAAAATAAAAAGAATAATTAAAGAACGTGCAAGTAAAGAAGAGATTGCTAACAGTGACTGGACATCTTGTTGTAAGGGTCCAATTTTAAAAAAAGATTTAGAAGATAATTTATGGGTTTGTCCATCTTGTAATAAACACCATAGAATAAGTCCTCGTCAAAGATTTGATGTTATTTTTGGCAAAAATAATTATGAGGTTTTAAAAACTCCAATTCCTCAAGATGACCCTTTAAATTGGAGCGACTCTAAATCTTATAAAGACAGATTAAAAACTGCTAGAAAAAAAACGGGTATGGACTGTGGAATGATGGTAATCAACACTAATATTAACACTATAAAGATTACTGCCATTGCATCTGACTTTGATTTTGTAGGTGGCTCAATTGGTGCAGCAGAAGGTGAAGCTTTCTTATATGGAATTCAACATGCTATCGAAAATGAACAACCTTTTGTAGTTTTCACTTCAGGTGGTGGAATGAGAATGATGGAATCATTAATTTCACTTTCACAAATGACTAGAACTACTTTGGCAATTAATGAACTTAAAAAGAATAACCTCCCCTATATTGTTGTTTTAACCGATCCAACTGCGGGTGGTATTACAGCATCATATGCAATGTTGGGTGATATTCATTTAGCAGAGCCAGGTGCCCTGATAGCTTTTGCAGGCGCACGTGTAATTCAAGGAACTGTTAGAGAAGAATTACCCGAGGGCTTTCAAAGGAGTGAATATGTTGAAAAAACAGGATTTGTGGATTTAATTGTTGAAAGAAAAGACCTTAGAGAAAAATTAGGTTCATTATTATCAATATTGTTAAAGAAAAATTCTGATATAAATTCATCAGAAAATGAAACTTCAGAAGATAGTAGAACGCTTACAAAAGCTGCATCCTAAGGAAATAGATCTAAGTCTAGATCGAACTAGAAATCTTTTAGAAAAATTGGGTAATCCCCAAGATCAGATTAATTGTATTTCTATTGTTGGAACAAATGGCAAGTTTTCAACCATCCAAGCTCTTTATGCAATTTTAAAAGAAGCAAATTACAAGTGCAATATCTATACAAGTCCACATATTAAAATTATTAATGAACGATTTGTTTTTAATAACAAACCTTTAACAGATGATGAATTGGCTAACCTTTTTTCTGAAATAGAAGAAGCGAATAATGGGGCACAAATTACTTTCTTTGAAATTTTAACCGTTTCTTACCTTCATTATGCTAAAAAATACCCCAAAAACATTAACTTAATTGAGTCAGGCCTATTTCATAGATTTGATGCGACTAATATTTTAAAGAAAAACTTGGCAAGTATTGTGACGGCCATTGGTCTTGATCATTTAGATTGGCTTCCAAAAGAAGAGCAAACAGTTGATAAAATTATATATGAAAAAACATCAACTTTATTAAATTCTAAAATCATTGTCGCAAAACAAAGTTCAAATGAAATTAACAAAAGTATTGAAGATACAATTAAAGATAATTCTTCTAAAAAAATAATCTTTAATAAAAACTACAACTTCACCTTAAAAGAAAATGATTTCTTTTATTTTGAAGATGAGTTTGGAGGTTTGAAACTTCCAAAACCAAATTTACCCGGTAAATTTCAATTAGAAAATATTTCTACAGCGATTGCAACTGCAAGACAGCTAACAGATTACAAGATAACTGATGAGCATATTAAGAGTGGTATTACTAAAATAGAAAGTATTGCACGACTACAAGAATTAGAATCTGGAAAACTAAAAAATTTAGTTAAGAATAATCTATTATTTATAGACGGATCTCATAACCCACTTGGCGCAAAAGTATTAAATGAATATCTTCAAAGTTTAAATTGTAAAATACATATTATATTAGGAATGATGGCAAACAAAGATCATAACGAGTATATGAGTTACTTTAAAGATATTAAATCTTTAACAACAATTGATATTCCAAATCAACCAAATGCTATTAAGGGAAATAAACTTAAAGAAAAAATTAAAAATTATGAAAATATAAAATATAAGAATTCAGTTGAAAATGCGATTAGATCAATTGATCTTCAGGAAAATGATATTGTCTTAATTACAGGATCTTTATATCTTGCGGGAGAAGTTTTAAATTTAAACTAAATACTTTTATCTAAAAATTCTTTAACCTTAGCTTCACCTGGATTTCCAACTAATCTATCTATCTCTTCACCTTTTTTAAAAATAATTGTTGAGGGAACACCACGTACTCCCATAGAGCTACCTAAATTTAGTGCTCCATCTTCAATATCAGCATAATAAAAATTAGCCTTATCTTGATATTTGTCTGAAAGTGCAGACATCACTGGCTTTAAACTTTGGCAGGGCGCACACCAAATTGCCGAAAATTGAATTACACAAGTGTCTTCATTTTTAATTTTATCTTCCCAGTTTTCATCTTTAAAATCAATAAGCATGCTTCTTATATAAATTTTTATTCTATTTATTCAATATGTAAAAAGGGATTTTTTTAGTTAATTAACAAAAGTCAATTATGCCTGCTCGTATTTTTTCTGAATACCTTCAACAAACTCGTTAATTTCGTCTAAAAACTTGAGCTTTTTCTCATCTTTTTCGTTGGTATATCTATCTCTTAAATTATCACACTCAAAATAAAATTCTTTGCATGTCCACCATTTTTCCTTCTCGTCGCTCAATATTCTTTCGGCTATTCCACGTTTAATAGTCTTAAACATATCAGCAGGCAGTATCTTTGGTGATTCTTGATATATTATCTTTTTTCCAAAACTTACCATTCTCTCATCTTCAAATTTATCTAATAATATTAATTTATCTTTCCAAGATGCTGCGTGCCATTTTGGAAATAAAGCTGTGTCTTTTTGAGGGGTAAATTTTTTATAAATTGTCTCCTCTGCTAATAAATCAACTTGTGAATCAAATTGAGCTTTTTCTTCAGCAGTTTCTCGTAATGCCATTAAAACGTTTTGAGAAAATTTCTCATTACTATTTACTAATTTTGCACGCTCTTTAATTAAATCAGGATCAAGTTTGCTATATGGTTCAACTTGTAGTCCATAACTTGCATCTAAAATTATAGGAGCTTTGTTTGATCGTATAGTTCTTAGAAACTTTAATTTTTTAATAGCACTTTTAAGTTCAGAGATTGACATATCGAATAGTGGAATTGGATCAATTTTAAGATCAAAAGCTTGGCCCCACTGATAGATTGGATGAATACAATGTTTTGGATGAAGTGGTGCAACTACAAATCTATAATTTTTACCAAAATGATATTCCGCCAATGTAAACATTTTTTCTGTTTTAAATATTGTCTCGGTATCATTCTTGTTTGCTGTTCTTAAAAATGTATCCCAAGTTTGGGGTTGATTTTTTTTAATTAAACCTAAAACCTTGACAGTTAACTCTGCATCAAACAAAGCTGAGTGAGCTCCACTAGATTCAAATCCATTCATTCTTGCTAACGATTCTAGTTTCATAACTGCATTACCTTTTGCATTTATTTCTGTTTTTACAACACTTTCATCAACTGCATGAGCACCTCTTGCAATGTTTAAACCATCATGTCTTTTGTTGGGAGTTGCATTTGTAATATACGGATATCTAATTCCTCTAAAGAATTCGTTTCTTATCATCTCGTCATCAAAGCCAATGTTTGACCAACCCATGAACATTGCTGGGCTCCATTTTTTAAATGTTGCTTCTAATTGAGATAACATTTGGTAGTGACTTAAATTTCCTTTAGTTAATAAATCAACACTAGTTTTGTTAACTATTAAAGCCATTGCTTGAGGAACCTCTCCTTCTGGCAATCTACATCTAAAATTAAAACGATCTAATTCTTTAAAATTTGGGTCAACTAAAATACCACCTACTTCAATAATGCTTCCCCATGAAGTATTGGCACTACTAGATTCAATGTCCCATATTGCTAAATTCATATTAGTTGGTATTCCTTTGGTGATAGTACTGTTCGACTTTTTCTAAAAACTTATTTTGATATTCTTCTAGTTTAACACCTTGAATTCTAAAATCTTGGAATAAATTATCAACCGTACATAACAGGACAATTCCTTGGGTGATGTTTGAGTTATAAACAACGTTATGAGCTAATGAATAAGCCCCTAATTGAAGATAATAGTCCTCAATCCACTCTTCTTTTTTTGGTTTATTGGACTGTTTAAAATCAATGATAGTTTCTTGCCCCTCATAAACTCCACAAGCATCACACGTTCCAGCATATTTTCCTGGATAGTACAATGTGGCTTCAGTTCCCCAAATCTCTGACAATTTATTTTTAATTCCTTGTTCAATAATTTCATCTGCCATTTTTTTAGATTTATTTTCTTCTTCTAATAATTCTAAATTTAATTGACCTAATAGATATTTTTCTAAATGAGAATGCATTGATGTGCCTCTACTTGAAGCATCATTTTTAATTCTATTTGCTTCAGCAGCTCCTACTCTTACTTTCCAATTTGCAAGAGATGCTTTTTTTTCCTCACTTTGTGTTGCTTGTAATATGGAAGTTACCGATGGAAGTTTTTGTTGATTTACAGCATACATTCTTGAGCCACTCACCATTGATCTCATGGATTTTGGATAAGTAAATTTATTATTCCACTGCATATAGTTTATTATAAGCGGTATTGAGGGAAAAAAGAAATTAATTTTTTGCTTGTTTTGAATGGTCAACAAATTTTTCTACATTTTCTGTTTGAATAGCTTTATCAACTTGTTCGGGATCTTTAATATTTTCTAGGCTTCTGCTGATTGATCTTGCATCTGTTCCAAACTTATCAACAACAATCATTGCTTCTTCTAATTTTTTTCTAAGAGAAACTATATTATCAAAATGTTTTCCAAATCTTGAGCTAATTGTTTTTAAATGATCATAAATTTCTGTTGCACCCTTTTGAACTTTTAAAGATTGAAAGCCCATGTGCAAAGATTGCAAATAAGCAGAAAGAGTATTTGGACCACAGATTACAATTTTATATTTTTTCATTAATTCTTGAGTTAATAATTCTTTAGTAGTTGGATCTTGGTATTCAGTTAATTCTTTATATAAACTTTCAGTTGGGGCATAAACAATTGCAAAATCTGTAGTTTTTGGTGGAACAATATATTTTTCATTAACACTTTTAGCTTTTGCTTTAAATGCAACAGCTAATTTTGCTCTTGCATCTGCAACAGCTTTTTTATCATCAGCATCATACCCATCGGTAATTGCTTTAAATTTTTCTACTGGAAAATGTGAGTCTACAGGCACCATTACATCACCCTGAAGTTTGATTGCAAATTCTACATTTTCACCTGTATCTTCTTTCATCTTAACGTTAGTCATGAATTGAGAGGCAGGTAATAAGTCTTTGATTAGAGCATCCAATGAAAACTCTGCAAGAGTTCCATATTTTTTAACTCCAGCTAAAATTTTTGTTATACCTTCTTGGCTTTTATTTAATAATTCGACCTGACTATTAAAGTTTCCTACTTTTTCATCAACTTTTGTTAAGGCCTCTGTCATATCTTTAGTCACTCCAGTTGATAGAGCGGTAAATGAAGTCGACATAGAACCTAATGAAGTATTAATAGTAGTATTTAAAGTATCTTTTAATGAAGTAATTTCTGTCTTTAAATTGGCCATCTCCTCAGCTTCTTTATTTTCGCTCTCATCTTTTGGCTTAGATCTTAAGTTTAGATAAAGAATGCCTAATGTAGCTACAAGCAATAAAACTAATAAAGTTAATAAAATACTATCCATGATTCTATGAGATATTTTATAGTAAAAATTTGATTTATATATGTAATTATTTAAAACTCCCTCTATGGAATTAATCTTAATACTAAAAATACTACTTATCATAGGAGCTATTGTTGCCACTTATGCAGTACTTAGAAACCTTGATATTATTAGGATTATTTTAATTTACGTTAAGGATACTTTACTTAGAAAGTAACTTAACTAATTTTTTAACCAGACTATTTTTTAGAGAAGATTTTGAGGCCATCATGCAGGCTTCTGACTTTAAAATTTCACCATCTTTGAGAATTCTAAGGTTATTCGCTCTTAGAGTTTCACCAGATGAAGTAATGTCAGTTATAATTTCAGATGACCCAGTAAAAGGATATGCTTCAGTTGCGCCTAAACTGCTAACTAACTTAAATTGAGTAACTCCTTTTGAAAACAAAAACTCTCTTGTTAAATTGGGATATTTTGTTGCCACTCTTAATCTTTTTTTCTTTTTATCTTTAAATTCAAAAGCAATTTCTTCTAAATCAGCAACTGTTTGAACATCAATCCAAGGGTCTGGAATAGCAACAACCAATGTTGCTTTGCCAAATCCATAATTCTTCACAACACTTATCTTCTTTTGGATATTAACTTCACTTTCTTTTAATAAATCATATCCAGAAAAGCCAAGATCTAAAGAACCATCTCCAAGTCTTTCAACTATCTCTCTTGCATGAAGATATAATACTTTAACATTCTTTAAGTTTTTAATAGATCCCAATAAATCTCTTTCACCTCTTTCTGAGACTAAATTTAATTTATTTTTTTTAAATATTTTTAAGATATCAGCTCTCAATCTGCCTTTGCTTGGAATTCCAATGTTAATAATATTTTTTGTCATTAGTAGTTTAAATTTAAAGCAGCTCCTACTGCTGGAACTTGTTTTTTTGATCCAAGGTCTGAAATTAATTTATCAAATCTTCCACCGTTACAAATATTGATATTTTTAGATTTGGATTTAATATCAATTTTAAAAACCATACCTGTATAATATTCCAATTGACGTCCAAAAGATGTTGAAAACTCTATATTTAGTTTTTGAGTTTTATTTAATGAAGTTGGAAAATATTTTTGATCCACAACTAAATTAATTTTATTTTTTTTAAAAAAGATATTAAGTTTTTTAGCTGCTTGTCCTATTGGACAATTAATTTTTAAAAACTCTTTAATAATTTTTGAAACGTTTTTACCTCTACTGGCTCTTCTTGGATCTTTAATCTTATTATCAAATCTCTTTAAGATTTCTTCAATTGATCTACCAGCAACTACTGTTTGCTGATTATCTTTTAACATTTTTTGATATCTCTTTTTATCAACCTCAACAATTATTGGGTCTACATCAGAGTTCGTTTCTAACCTTCTTAGTAAATCATTAAAATAGTCTTCTCTCCAAAAATGTCTTGAAAGTCTTAATTTCCATCTTTTTGGGATATCTAGTTTTGAAATTAATAAATTGAAAATCTCAACGTTACCAATTTTTAAAGTTCCTGATGAATATTGTAAATTAGACAGAGATTTTAAGGCTGTATTAATAATTTCCTTATCATCTTTTTTTTCATCTTTAGAACCAATGATCTCAAAACCAACTTGGTCTCTAATAATAGAATCTTTTTTATTATTTGATTTTCTATAAGCCTGACCGCTATAAAATATTTTCTCTTTTCCTTTAAGGTTATTTTCTAAATATCTCAAGCAAGATGCAATGGTTAGATCTGGTCTTAGACAAAGCTCACTACCATTTTGATCAATAAATGAAAAAATAAATTTTCTAAAACTCTCTCCTGATCTTTGTACAATATGATCAGCTTCAATTACTGAAGGTAAATCAATATATTTAAACCCTTTAGATTTAACTGATCTAAGGATTTTTTCAGATAAATTTTTTGATTTCATCAATTAAATTTTCTTTTAAAAATGTAACCTGGTTGTTTTCACCCTTAACTCCTAAAAGGTTTTTTAAAGTAATCGTATTATCTTTAAATTCATTTTCACCACAAATAACAGCTACCGGGCATTTTTTTTTATTCGCATATGTTAACTGTTTGCCTAGATTTTTCTTACTATCTAAAAATATTTCAGAGTTAATATCATTATCTCTTAAAACTTTTAAAATCTCATAATAATTTTTTAAATACTTTTCATCCATTACACAAATAATAGCTGGTTTTTTCTCATCAACTTCAATTTGATCAAGTTGCATCATTGCAAATAATAATCGGTCAACTCCAATGCTCATTCCAGTTCCAGGAATATCAACTCCCTTAAATCTTGAAATTAATTTATTATATTGTCCGCCAGAACAAATACTTCCTATATCAACTTCTTTACCTTTGTTGTTTGTTGTCTTGAAATTTAAATTTGTTTCAACACAAAACCCATCATAATAAGCAAGCCCTCTAACAATTGTAAAGTTCGTCTTTATTTGATCTAAATAATCTCCATAACTTACAATTTTCAATAAGTCTTCTAACTCTCTAATTCCTTCTTGAGATAAAGGGTTTTTTAAATTTTTTTTTAATTCTTTTAAATCTTTTACTTTTAAAAAGTTAATAATTTGTGAAGCTTCATCATCAGTTAAGTCAGCACCTTTTGTAACTGCTCCACTTACATCTACTCTTTCTTTTTTTAATAAATCTTCAACGCCTCTTATTCCAAAGCCAGGTTTATCAAGCTTATCAATTGCTCTCATAACCTTTATCTTTTTGTCTTCAGATATTTTAAGGTCTTCAATTAAACCTTGAACAATTTTTCTATTACTAATGTTAACTATGAACTGATCTTTTTTTAAACCACAGGCAAGAAGTGTACTTGCAATTAAATTACATAGTTCAGCATTTGCTTGAGCTGGGTTAACGTTACCAACTATATCGGCGTCACATTGTAAAAAGCTTCTATAACGAGCATTACCTGCTTTTTCATTTCTCCAGACATCACCCATTTGATATCTTTTATAAGGTAAAGGTAATTCTTGATTGTTTTGAGCAACAAATCTAGCTAACGGACTTGATAGATCATATCTAAGAGTAATATTTTTATCACCATCTTTAAATGAGAATACGTCAGACATAGAATTACTATCATCATCTGCAAGAAATGATCCGATATTTTCTGAAATTTCAAATGAAGGAGTTTCAAGAGCAGCAAAACCAAATTTTATAAAATTAGTTTCAATAATATTAATTAACTTTTTCTTTAGAGTTAATTTCTTGCCCCATCGGTCTTCAAATCCTGAGGGTAACCCGGGAATTAGTTTATTTTCTTTATTCATTTTTTTTGGTACCCGCGCTTGGAATCGAACCAAATCCTATAGTTCCACAAACTATCGTACTAACCGTTATACTACGCAGGCATTCCTTGTTTTTATATTATTTTTGTGTGGATTTAAAATTATATTATAAATAAATAGCCTAAAGGCTATGGAAACAAAGTCTATGAGTACTTCTTGAAGTCTCTCTATATGTAGTATTTATAATCATGAGCAATCTTTTAGACAATTAAGAATAATTTTCAACACATAAATATAAAAAGACGTTAACCTTATTTTTAAATTTTTTAGAGAGGTGGTGGTGGCCCCAACTGGACTCGAACCAGTGACACACGGATTTTCAATCCGATGCTCTACCAACTGAGCTACAGGGCCCCATATTAACCTCTAAAAGTGATACGACCTTTGGTCAAATCGTAAGGCGTCATTTCTACTTGAACCTTATCACCTTGAAGTACTCTAATTCTATTCTTACGTAATTTGCCAGCAGCATGCGCTGTAACAATATGGCCATTTTCTAATTTAACTCTGAACATTGCGTTTGGAAGTAGATCCTCAACAATTCCTGAGAACGACAGCATTTCTTGTTTTGACAAATTTATTTTCTCCTAATTCTTTTTTCTACTGATCTAGCGTGTCCCACTAAACCCTCGTAGTTTGCAAGTGTTATAACTGATGGACCAAGGGTTTCAATCCCTTTTTTTGATAGATTTATATATGAAATTCTTTTGTAAAACTCATTAACACTAACACCACTTGAATATCTTGCCGACGAATTAGTTGGTAATACGTGATTAGAACCAACATTATAATCCGTCATAGCCATTACAGCATACTTACCTAAACAAATAGATCCTGAGTTTTTAATTTTTCCAACCATATTTTTATAGTTTTTAATATTAAGCTCTAAATGTTCTGGTGCAATTTTATTTACAGTATCAATAATTTTTTGATCAGATGACATATGAATTAAAATTCCATTATTAATCAAGCTACTTTTTGCAATTGTTGTTCTTGGTAGATCTTTCAATTGTTTATTAATTTCTTCATTAACTTTTTTGATAATTAATTTATCTTTTGAAATTAAAATACATTGAGCAAGATTATCATGTTCTGCTTGCCCTATAAGATCACTTGCTATCCATTCTGGATTTGAGAACTTATCACATACTATTGTCACCTCTGAAGGTCCAGCAATCATCCCTTCAATTCCTACATCACCAAAGACTTCTTTTTTGGCAGCTGCTACATAAGAGTTTCCAGGGCCTACAATTTTATCAACTTTTTTAATTTTTTTAGTACCATATGCAACTGCTGCAATCGCTGATGGCCCACCTATTGAATAGATTTCTTTAATTTTACATTTTCTTGCGGCGTATAATACGGCCGGATTTTGTTTACCTTTTTGACCTGGATTAATCATCACCAGTCTTTTAACGCCCGCAACAAGAGCTGGAATTGCATTCATTAAAACACTTGATGGGTATGAAGCCGTTGAACCTGGCACATAAATTGCAACCGATTCAATTGGAACATATTTATATTCCAATTTATTTTGTAATTTGTCAGTATAAGAAATATCTTTGAATTTTTGTAAAGAGTGAAATTTATAAATTCTATTATAAGCAAGATCGATTGCTTTTTTAACTTTTGGGTCTAGGGACTTTATAACTTTAGTTATTTTTTTAGGATTTGGAATAATAATACTATTTTTGTTAAATTTTTTTTCATATTTTAAAACAGCTTTATCACCATTTTTTTTAACATCTTTAATAATTTTAGTAACTGAAGCTGAGTTAAGCTGAACTTTATTTTTTCGTTTAGATAGCAGTTTATCTAAAGCTACATCAAAGTTTTTAATTTTACTGTCTAATATTTTAATCATTAATCAATTTTATTTTGATCATCAAGAGTTACTTCAATTATTTCTGTCGATAAAGTTATATATGCATTATTAGTAAAAATTAAGCTAATCTCATAATTGTCATTATTTTTTAAATAATCCATAGTTATCAATTCAAGTTTTTGGTCAACATCGTCTTGTTTTATATTCTTGGATTTAACATTATCTACAAACTCAAATTTACAGATACTATTTATTTTTTTACCCTCATTTTCTGTTTCAATTTTTGTTCGCTTTAAAGATAATAAGAAAACCTTATTTTTTTGAAGATATTTGATTTCGCTAACTTTGATCTCAGCTCCAGCACAACATGCTGAAATCATTTGCAAACCTTCATTATCATTTGCAATAATTTTTGATAAATATTTTTTTTCCATTAATTAACTCTTCTAATTTTGGCGCCTACTTTTTTTAACTTCTTTTCTATGTTCTCGTACCCTCTATCAAGGTGATATATTCTATTAATTACAGACTTTCCTTTGGCTGTGAGTGCAGCAAGTATTAGAGAGACAGACGCTCTTAAATCTGTTGCCATTAGCTCTGCTGCTTCAAATTTAATATTTCCCTCTATTGTCGCTTTATTTCCATTGATAGAAATTTTTGCTCCCATTCTATTTAACTCTGCTACGTGCATAAATCTGTTTTCAAATATTTCTTCTCTAATATAAGATTTCTTATTAGCCTTGCATAGTAGTACCATCATTTGCGCCTGTAGATCCGTTGGAAAATTTGGATAAGGAGATGTTTTAATATTTATACTTTTAATTTTTTTACTTCCTTGAATAAGTATTTCATTTTTCTTTTGAATAATTTTTGCACCTATTTTTTTCAAAATATTGATTTCTGTGCTAATAATTTTTGGATCCATTCCTACAATCTTTAGATTTCCTTCAGTTAAAGCAGCGGCAATTAAGTAAGTACCTGCCTCTATTCTGTCTGGCATTACCTGATATTTTATTTCCTTTAGATTGCTTACGCCTTCAATCTTAATGGTTCTTTTTGCAGCCCATTTAATATTACAACCTAACTTAATTAAAAAATTAACTAAGTCTTTAATTTCAGGCTCTATTGCACAATTTGATAATGTTGTTTTTCCTTTAGCTAAACATGATGCAATAATTAAATTTTCAGTGGCACCAACTGAAATTTTTTGGAATTTGATATTTGCTCCAATTAATCCTTTTGGGGCATTTGCATGAACATAACCTTGTATAATTTTATATTTTACTCCAAGTTTTGATAGTGCTTGTAAGTGAATATCAACAGGTCTTGTACCAATCGCACAGCCACCTGGTAAAGATACTTTTGCTTTACCAAACTTCGCAAGCAATGGTCCCAAAACTAATATCCCTGCCCTCATAGTTTTAACCAAACTATAAGCTGCAAAAGTTTTAGTTTGCTTGTTGTTATTAATAATTAGTGTTTTTTTATTATCTTCAATAGATGAGCCTAAGGACTTTAACAATAGTATCATTGTTTCAATATCTTTTACCTTAGGTAGATTTTTTAAAGATATCCTTTTATCTGATAATAAAGTTCCAGCTAAGATTGGCAGAGACGCATTTTTAGAACCTGAAATTCTAATTTGCCCCTTGAGCTTTGCTGCTCCAAAGACTTCTAATTTTTTCATTATTATACTTTTGGTAAAGTTACTCCAGTTTGGCCCATATATTTACCTTTACGATCAGCGTATGAAGTTTCTGGAGCCTGATCTCCCTTTAGAAATAAGAATTGAGCAACTCCTTCGTTTGCGTATATTTTTGCAGGGAGTGGAGTGGTATTTGAAAATTCTAGGGTAACGGTACCAAAAAATTCTGATTCAATCGGTGTTACGTTAACTATAATTCCAGTTCTTGCATATGTGCTTTTACCAACAACAATACACATAATGTTCCTTGGAATTTTAAACACTTCTATTGTTGTTCCTAGGGCAAAGGAATTTGGAGGGATAATAATATAATCAGAGCTTTTTTTTGTAACAAAATTATCTGAAGTAAATTTTTTAGGATCAACAATAGAAGAGTTTACATTATGAAATATTTTAAATTCATCTGCTACCCTTGCATCATAACCAAATGAACTTAGACCATAAGAAATTTTACCATCTCGTACCTGCTTGTCTACAAATGGAGAAATCATTTCCTCTTCGAGCGCAAGTTTTCTTATAGATTTATCGGAAAGTACTGACATTATTTACTTTTCTTCTTATTTTTTTTTTGAAAGATTTTTCTTTTTTTAAGATTTTTTTTAAGCGCTAAACTTAATCTTTCATTTTTTTCTTTATCAATCATTATTTGTCTGGATTGGTTAAAAAATCTAAAGTGATAGGTTTTGATGCATCTAAAATTTCTTCTGGCTCCTCTTGTACCTTTGGACCTTCTTTAGCTTCACGCTTTGCTCTTTTTTCTGCAAGCTTCTTTTCTCTCTTAGCTTGCTTTTCCATTAGCTTGTTGCCTTTAGTAGATTTATAATCGTAATGAATTCCCATAAAATTTTCCTCCGCTAGATATAAATCATTATATGAAAAAAATTAAGGCAATATTTTGAAAAAAATGATTTATTATAGAAATACTTCAATAAATACCAAAATAGCCCCTATAGTTAAATGGTATAACATGTCCATGGTAAGGATAAGTTTCAAGTTCGATTCTTGGTGGGGGCACCAGACTAATTCTTATAGAATATTTTTCTAGCTATAATTGTGATTATTATTAATGCCACAAACGCAAGCATTGGAATATATATATCTGGCGAATATATTAAGTCTATAATTCTCGGAGCCTCTAAATTTTGTTCTATAATTTTTTCAAGCCCACTTCCAATTGAAACAAGCAAAAATAATTGTGGTGTTAGTCCTATTAATGTTGCCCAAAAAAAATTGGCTACCTTAACATTGAAAATACAAGGCAATACATTTGACAGTGCGAAAGGAATTCCTCCTATAAATCTATAGGCTAAAAGATAAATAAATTCTGATTTCTTAAATTTTATTTCTAAATTTTTAAACCTATTTAAAAACTTTTCTTTAATTACTTCTTTAAAAAAATAATTACCAAGCATGTATAAAATCGTTGCACCGATAGTCATTCCAATTATTAAAACAAATATTCCAAGCCACTTACCAAAAATAAACCCTGCTAGGAGTGCGGCTGGTAAGCCAAATCCAGCCATGACAACCCAAATAATTGTAGATATTAAGAATACTAAAGAGATTAAAAATAAATTAGTTTGCTTAAATCCAAAAAAATAATCCCTGTTATTTTTGATAAATTCGTAGCTAGTTAATTCTTCAAAGGTGAATTTTGATAAAAAAAAGTATAAAAATGATGAAACAACTAGAAGATAAAATAAACCTAAAGTTATCTTAACTTTTTTTGATTTTTCCATAATTAACTGGTAGTATTATAAAATCTTCTATTTGCTATTTATACATATAATTACTATAAAGGGCGAAATTTAAAAAAACTTAAATAAATCCTATGAAAAGAACATATCAGCCCAAAGTTGGAAAGCGTCTTAAAAAACATGGTTTCAGATCAAAGATGGCAACTAAAGGTGGAAAAAAACTTCTTAAGAGAAGACGTGATAAGGGACGTAAGAATCTTACAGTGTCATCTACTCAAAAAAAGCCAAAAGGTAAATAAGTCAGACTAAATGAAAAGCAAAATTGTTGCTCTTTCTAAAAACGAGGATTTCAAAAACTTACTTAAGAAGAAAAAAACCTCAAACAAATATATCACTCTTTTTTTTGGTCCCCTTGAAGACAAGGATAATAAAAAACTAAATATCAGTTTTGTAGCTAAAAAAAAAATGATCCGTAGTGCTGTAAAAAGAAATAAAGTTAAAAGAAGATTAAGAAATATTATAAATGAAGCTATAAAAAATATATCAATAAACTTTAACTATTCTTACCTCGTGATTGCGAAAATAACTATGCTAAACAATGAATATGCGATAATAAAAGATACTTTATTTAAAGACATAAAAAAAATTAAGTAATGAATATTATATCAAAAATTTTAATTGGCCTGATCAAATTTTATAAAATGGTTATTAGTCCTTACTTGGCTCCTTCGTGCAGATATCTTCCAACATGTTCAGAATATACAATTGAATGCTTAAGAGCATATGGACTCGCTAAAGGGATCTCAAAAAGTACAAAAAGAATTTTTTCATGTCACCCTATCAAAATATTGGGTGGTGGTGAAGGATTTGATCCAGTAAATAAAGAATTAAAGGCTAAGAAATAATGGATACTAGAAACGTAATAGCAGCAATATCATTATCAGCAGCAGTTATTATTCTATACTCTCTTTTTTTTCAGCCTGATCCTACAATTATTAAGAAAAATTTAGCTGAACAAAGAAAAATAGAAAATAATACCGATACTCCTAGCTTAGATAAAAATGAAAACTTTGCAAAACTTTCAAGAGCAGATGCTTTAAAAGAAAATGGTAGAATTCAATTTGAAAATGGTAGTGTTGTTGGATCTATTTCTTTAAAAGGCGCAACAATAGATGATTTAACTTTCAAAGAATATAATATTGAACTTAATGGAAGTGATAAAATAACTCTATTGAGCCCAAGAAATGTTGAAGATGGTTACTTAATCGAAAGTGGCTTTGTAAGCACTAACAAAAATATAGACGTACCTGATGCTTCTACAGTTTGGAAAGTTTCTGGAAATAAAAGATTAACTAATAATAGTCCTGTAAAACTAACATGGAGTAACTCTCAAGACATTACATTCGAAAAATATATAAGCTTAGATGATCAATTTTTATTTACTGTAAAAGAAAAAATAATTAATGCATCAGATAAATCTTATAATTTTTATTCATATGGTCAAATTATTAGAAATAAATTGCCAGAAATATCTGGTTTTTATATTTTACATGAGGGGTTTCTATCTGTACTTGACGATCAGTTAATAGAAGAAGATTACGACGATATTCAGGAAAAGAAGTTCACCCAAACTGCGCAAGAAGGATTTGTTGCTATTTCAGATAAGTTTTGGGTTACATCGGTTATACCTCCTAAAGGTAAAGAGTTTAAAACAACTTTCGACTATAAAAATAAATTCAGAGCTAACTACATATCTACAAAAGGTATTGAGGTTAAAGCAAACAGTTCTATTGAAGAAAAAATTCAAATTATAGTTGCAGCTAAAAGAGTAAATGTCATTGATGGTTATGCTGAAAGTCTAAATATCAATAAATTTGATCTAGCGATTGATTGGGGTTTTATGTATTTTATAACTAAGCCTTTATTTTTTGTATTGGACTACTTCTTTAAATTACTTGGCAATTACGGTTTAGCAATTATCGCCGTTACAGTTTGCATTAGATTGGCTTTCTTTCCTCTTGCCAACTTCAGTTTTAAGTCGATGGGGAAAATGAAGTTATTAGCTCCAGAAATGGCCAGATTAAAAGAAATTCATAAAGACGATAAAATGAAATTACAACAAGCAATGATGGCTCTTTATAAAAAAGAAAAAGTTAATCCCATGAGTGGTTGTCTACCTATCCTAGTTCAAATTCCAGTTTTCTTTGCTTTGTATAAAGTTTTGTTTGTAACCATCGAAATGAGACACATGCCTTTTTATGGATGGATACACGACCTAAGTGATAGAGATCCAACATCTTTATTTAATATTTTTGGTTTAATCCCTTGGGATCCACCTTCTTTCTTATTAATAGGTGCGTGGCCTATCATTATGGGTATCACTATGTTCATACAACAAAAGCTTAACCCAACTCCACCAGATCCAATACAGGCTAAAATTTTTATGTTCTTTCCAGTATTTCTAACTGTAATTCTTGCACCGTTTCCTGCAGGTCTTGTTATCTACTGGAGCTTCAATAATATCTTCACAATGATTCAACAATATATTGTTCAAAGAAAAATGACTATTAAAACAACTTAAATGTCATTGTTAAAAGAAGCAGAGTTAATAAATATTTTACCTAAAGACGGTCCAACAGTTGAAGAGGTAAAAAAATACTTAGAAAAGTATAATGATGAATTTATTGTTATAAAATGTGGCGGTAGTGTTTTAGTTGATCCAAAATTATTTAAAATTTTTATTAAAGATATTGTTGTTTTAAACAAGCTTGGCTTTAATCCTATAGTTATTCACGGTGGTGGAAAAAGAATAAATGACAAGTTAAGTGAACTTAACATTAAAAGTAATTTTATTAATGGACTAAGAGTTACAGATAAAAACACTATTAATATAGTTGAGGATGTATTGATTGAATTTAATAAAGAGATTGTTAATGCTTTAAAAGATCAATCTTGTGAAACAAGAAGAATTACTTCAAAAGAATACAATATAATAACTGTAAAACCTGAAAGTGATAAATTAGGTTTTGTAGGTACTCCCACTCACATTAAAACTGATGTTTTAAAAGAAATTATCAAAGTTAATGAAGTACCTGTTGTTGCTCCTCTAGGGTTAGATAAAAATAATCAGACTTTTAATATTAATGCTGACACTGCAGCAGGCTCGATTGCAATTGAGTTAAAGGCTAGAAGATTAATGATTATTAGCGATGTAGAGGGCGTATTAGATAATGAAAAAAAACTTATACCTGAAATTAATTCTCAAAAAGCTAAAGAATTAATTGATCAAAAGGTTATATCTGGTGGCATGATACCTAAAATTAACAATTGTCTAGATGTTGCAAGTAATGGGGTTAAAGGGGTAGTGATAATTGATGGAAGAAAAAATCACTCAATTCTTTTTGAGCTATTATCTGATAAAGGTTCCGGAACTTTAATTAGAGAATGAAAAATTTACTTAATATAAAATACTGGTTATTTGACCTTGATAACACTCTTTATAGTGGTCAAACAAAAGTTTTTTCAGAGGTTGACAAGAAGATGTCTTCCTTCATTTCAAAAAAATTTAATGTAGATTTAATTAAAGCAAGAGAAATTCAAAAAGAGTACTTCTACGAATATGGAACAACATTATCAGGATTGATGAATCATGATAAAATTGATCCACATGAATTTCTTGAATTTGTTCACGATATAGATATTAGCTGGCTTCCCAAAGATGAGCTATTGCGAGAAGAATTAATTAAAATTAAGGAAAAGAAATATATTTTTACAAATGGTTCTCATGCTCATGTTGAAAACGTAACTAAACAACTGGGTATAGATGGCTTGTTTGATGGAGCATTTGATATTGTTGATGCCAACTTTATCCCAAAACCGAAAATTGAACCTTACAAAAAAATTGTAGAAAAATTTGATTTAGATCCAACAAAATCAATATTGATTGAAGATATTGCTCATAATTTAGAACAAGCTAAAAATCTAGGAATGAAAACTTGTTGGCTTGAAAATGATGAGACTTTTGCAAAAAAAGATGCTGATAAACCCTATATTGATTATAAGATTAAGATCTTGCCTTCTTTTCTTCAAGAAATTAATATATTAAAAGCACAATAAAACTAACCTACAAAAGATAAGTTAAAACTATGAAAGAATTTGAAAACATTATCAATACAGCTTGGGACAATAAAGATTCAATTAATGGTCAATCAGACCAATCAATATTAAATGCAATTAAAGAAACAATTGAACTTGTTGACAAAGGTGTTTTAAGAGTTGCTGAAAAAAAAGATAATGAGTGGGTAGTCCATCAGTGGATTAAAAAAGCAATCCTTTTAAGTTTTAAAACTAACGAAATGCAAACTCTTGCAGGCCCTTACGCTACATGGTGGGATAAGGTTAGAGGAAAAACTGCAGGCTGGGGGAGAGAAGAACACAAAAAAGCTGGATTTAGAATGGTGCCTAATGGAGTGGTTAGACACGGATCTTTCATTGGGAAAAATGTTGTCTTGATGCCTTCATTTGTAAACATTGGAGCTTATGTGGATGAGGGAACTATGGTCGATACTTGGGCGTCAGTTGGGTCTTGTGCTCAAATAGGAAAGAACTGTCACATATCTGGTGGTGCTGGAATTGGTGGGGTATTAGAGCCAATGCAGGCTAATCCAACAATTGTTGAGGATAACTGTTTTGTTGGCGCTCGTTCTGAAATAGTTGAAGGAGTAATCGTAGGTGAAGGGTCAGTTTTATCTATGGGTGTATTTATTGGTCAATCTACAAAAATTGTTTACAGAGAAACTGGTGAAGTAATCTATGGAAAAATTCCACCTTACTCAGTAATAGTTCCAGGTAGCTTACCAAGTAAAGATGGTAAGGGCCCTGCTTTATATTGTGCGGTAATAATTAAACAAGTTGATGAAAAAACTAGATCTAAAACTTCTATTAACGATCTATTGAGAGACTAAATGCCAACTTATAATGAAATTACATTAGCAAAAGAGCTAATAAGGTTTCCAAGCATTACACCTGTTGATGTAGGTGTAATGAAATTCTTAGCCAATAAACTAACTACTATTGGATTTAAGTGTAAAATATTAGAATTTAAGGACAAAGATTCTAAACCAGTTAAAAATTTATACGCAAGATTAGGTAATGCACAACCAAACTTTATGTTTGCAGGTCACTTGGATGTGGTGCCTCCAGGAAATTTAAAAGATTGGACCGTAAAACCATTTAGTCCTGCTATTAAAAAAAACCACTTAATTGGAAGAGGTGCAAATGATATGAAAGGTGCAATAGCAAGTTGGGTTGTTGCAGTGAATAACTTTATATCAAATAATAAAAAATTTAAGGGTTCTATTAGTTTATTGATTACAGGTGATGAAGAAGGTGTTGCAATCAACGGTACCAAAAAAGTAGTTGATTACCTAAAAAAGAAAAAAGAAAAAATAGATTTTTGTTTAGTTGGAGAGCCTACTAACCCTAATAAACTTGGTGAAATGATTAAAATTGGTAGAAGAGGAAGTATGAACGCAGAGTTAACTATAATTGGAACTCAAGGCCACGTTGCCTATCCTCATCGTGCTAACAACCCATCAACTACAATGATCAAAATACTAAATGAAATAAAAGAAATAAAATTTGATAAAGGAACAAAAGATTTTCAACCAACAAATTTAGAAGTAACTAAAATTAATATCGATAATACTGCTGACAACGTTATTCCAAGTGTTGCTAAAGCTACATTTAACATAAGATTTAACAATAAACACACGTCCTCTAGCTTAAAAAATAGATTAAATAAAATTTTTAAAAAAATTACCAAAAAAGATAAGTCTAATTTTAAAATAGAATACCGTGTATCAGGTGAAGCTTTTTTAACTAAATCTAATAAAACTACCTACATGATTCAAGCTGTTATAAAAAAAATTACAAAAATTAAACCTCAACTATCTACAACAGGCGGAACTTCGGATGCGAGATTTATTAGAAAAATTGCTCCCTGTTTAGAATTTGGTCTAGTAGGCAAAACAATGCATAAAGTAGATGAGGCAGTATCTATTTTAGATTTGAAGAAGTTAACAAAAATATATTCTGAAATTCTTAAAAATTACTTTTAATGATTTGCATTAAAGCAAACATCACAAAAGAATTGGGTGATATTGATGATGAATCAAAAGCTATTTATCACTCTAAAAATACAGTTTGTTTCTTTATTTTTAAAAAAAGAAAACAACGTCATGAGTTTGTAGAAAGAACCAAAGGAATGCTAAAAGTAGAACGAGAAACTGTTTGTCTTAAATGAAAACTGGCTTAATAACCTCTGATACTTATCAAAATCACAATACAGGCGATGGACATCCAGAAAAAATTGATAGAGTTACAGCAGTAATCGACAATTTTAAAAAGTTAGATAATAAAAATTTGATTTGGAAAAAACCTTCAAAGTTTGACAGATCACTTTTAGAAATAACTCACAATTCTGATTATATAAATTTTGTAGAAACATCTTTTCCAAAGAAAGGATTGTCCTTTTTAGATGGAGATACAATTATATCTCCAGGAAGCAAGAAGGCTACTTCAGATGCTGTAGGATCAATTATTACAGCTATTGATGGTGTTCAAAATAATGAATTTAAAAATGCTTTTTGTGCCGTCAGACCTCCAGGACACCATGCAGAAAAAAATAAAGCTATGGGTTTTTGTATTTATAACAATGTGGCTGTTGGAGCTAATTACCTAATAGATAAATATAAACTTAATAAAATTGCAATCATTGATTTCGATGTTCATCATGGAAACGGAACACAAGACATTTTCTATAATAATGAAAAAGTTTTATATATTTCAACACATCAATTCCCCTACTACCCTGGGTCTGGTACAGAACAAGAGAAAGGTAAATATAATAATATATTCAATATTCCACTACCTGCTGGCACGACCTCTGAGGAGTATTTAAGTGCTTATGAATATGTACTTAAAAAAATAACTGAATTTAAACCTGAATTTATATTACTCTCCGCAGGTTTTGATGCCCATAAGGATGATCCACTAGCTCAATTTCAACTAGAGAGTAAAGACTTTTATGAAATCACCAAAAGAACTTTAGAGTTATCCAAATTATATTGTGATGGAAAAGTGGTCTCTATCCTAGAAGGTGGCTATGATCTTTTAGCATTACAAGAAAGTAGCGAGATGCACGTTAAAGCTTTAATAGAATTTGATTGATAATTTCTCAATAGACATTAAAGAACTCACAATGAAACTTTATAAAATTAAAAAATCTAACATCGATAAAAAAGGTCGTGGCCTTTATGCTGCAAAAGATATTAAAGAAGGTACTAGAATTATCGATTATATTGGTAAAATTATTACAAAAAAACAAACACAAGAAACTGAAAAATTTGACAATGCAAAACCTATCTACTTATTTAATTTAAATAAGAAATATGACATGGATGGAGATGTTTCATGGAACCCTGCACGTTTAATAAATCACTCTTGCTCTAATAATTGTGATTATAATGGAACTGGCTTAAAGTTATGGGTAATTGCTATAAAAGATATTAAAAAAGGTGAAGAGATAACTGCTGATTATGGGTTTGGTTATGATCAAGACTATAAACAATTCCCATGTGAATGCCGTTCTAAAAACTGTTGTGGCTACATTGTTCGTTCTGAATCAAGATGGAGAATTAACAAAAAATTCAGTATCGGACAACAAAAACTTAGTAAATAACTTTCTCTAAAAACAACCCTTCAGCTGGTGCAGGAGGTGCACAAAGTATTCTTTTTTTTGATTTAAAAACAAAATCAAATTTTTTTAAATTCCACTTTTTTTCTGCTAGATACTTTAAGCAACCAACCATCGACCTAACTTGCTGCTGTAAAAATGATTTAGATTTAAATTGTATTTCAATTCTTCCTTTAATTGATTTTATTTTAATTGATTTCATAGTTCGAATTGGACTTTTCGCATTACAGCTTGATGATCTAAATGTAGAAAAATCTTTAGTGCCTAAAAGTTTTTTTGCACCCTTTTTCATTAACGTAACATCTAGCTCTTTAATTATGTGCCACCCTCTTTCTTTTTCTATAGAAGGTCTGCTCAGTCGGTTAAAGATTATATACTTGTAAATCCTTTGTTTTGCTGAAAATCTTGCGTGAAAATTTAAATTTTTCTTTTTTATATTTATAATTGAAACATGCATATCATTTACAAAGTGATTTATTGATTTTAAAAATTTATCTAAGCTTTGGATTTCTTTTTTACATTCAAAATGTGCTGATTGTGCAATAGCATGAACTCCTGCGTCAGTTCTGCCAGATCCAATTAACAATATTTGTTCTTTTAAAAGTTTTGATAGTTTTGTTTGAATTAATTTTTGAATTGATTTTCCTCGAGATTGAATTTGCCAACCAATAAAATTAGTTCCAACATATTCAATTAAAATTTGATACCTATGCATTATTCAATTTTGAACCTTTTTTAATTTGTGATCCAAGCATAAATTCACTAATGTTTTGAGGTCTTTTTCCTTGTCTTTGAATTTCTAGAATCTTAATTGATTTTTTATTTCCACAACTAACCTCTAAATGATTGTCTAATACCTCTCCAATACCACCGCTTCCAAAGGCTAAATTTGCCTTTAAAATTTTATATCTTTCCCCATTGTAATTAAAAAAAGCACCAGGACTTGGGTATAATCCATTTATTTTACCAATAATTTTTTCTGCAGTCTCGCCCCATTCTATTTTACCTTCTGTTTTTTCAATTTTAGCTGCATAACTTGCTTCATCGTGATTTTGTTCTTTAAACTCTGTTTTACCCTCCAAGATCTCATCAATATTATCTAATATTTTTTCTGCCGCTAATGCAGAAAGCTTTTCAGATATTGTTTCTGTATTATCATTGCTCATAATTTCTATTTTATAAAAATTACAAACAGGTCCAGTATCTAATTTTTCTCCTATCCTCATAATGCTGATACCTGTTTCTTTTTCTAAATTCATAATTGATCTTTGAATCGGTGCTGCACCTCTCCATTTCGGAAGAAGTGAGGCGTGAATATTGATAAAACCTTTTTTAACTAAACTTAAATATTCATTTGGAATAATTTGTCCATAAGCAACCACAATTGCTATATCAGCATCTAATTCTTTAAAATAATTATATTCTTCTTTATTATTTTTTAATGAATTTGGTGTTCTGTATTCTATTTTTAATGTTTCTGAGATTCCCTGAATAGGAGATTTATTAATCTTTTGTCCTCTTTGTGATTTTTGAGGTGGCTGTGTATATACCACTGATACCGAATAACCATTTTGATATAATGACTTTAATATCGGCACAGCAAAGAATGGTGTGCCCATAAAGACAATTTTTTTTAACATTTCTAAAAAATTTCTCTATTAACCTTAATTTTAGAAAGTTTTTTTATTATCATTGATTTTTTTAATTTTGATAAATAATCAATAAACAGAATTCCTTCTAGGTGGTCCATTTCATGCTGAATACAAGTTGCCAATAATCCATCTGCTCTTAATAATTGTTTTTTTCCATCGTAGTCTAAATACTCAACCTCACATCTGTTGGGCCTTTCTATTTCTGCAAACTGATCTGGTACAGATAAGCATCCTTCTTCATATTTTGCTTTATCCTCATTTTTATTTTTAATAACAGGGTTAACAAAATACCTTGGTTCTTTTTTATTTTCATCTCTACCAATATCCATGACTATAATTCTTTTGGGAACTCCGATCTGGATAGCTGCAAGACCAATTCCAGGCGCATCATACATTGTGTCAAGCATATCATCCATTAATGCCCTCTCTTCATCACCTACTTTTTCAACTGGTTCTGATACTTGTCGTAATAATTTGTTTGGTTCTATTAAAATTTTTTTAACTGACATAATTACTGGTTATTTTATTATAAATTTTATATTTTTAAAGGAAGAACTTTAAGAAGAATTTTATTTCTTATTGGATCAGCATTAAGCTGATTAAGAGTACTAATTATAAAATATAAAGTATCTTCATCAATATTTTTTATCTCATCTTGACCAATAACTTCAACAATTCGAAGCATAGCAGCTGCTGTATCAGAACTATTAATAAATATCTGAATATCAGTTGGCATTTCTGACTCTACTATTTCATATAGGTTATTAAATTTTTCTGAGACTTTAATTCCGTCTGACTTAAAAGCCTCTACTAATATGATGTCCTTTTTTGAAAAAAAGTATTTTTTATTTTTTTTCAATTTTTTTAATGAATCATTTAAATCTTTGGTTATATTTTTTGACGACACCCCATCTTTAAAATAGTTAATTAATTTTGATTGATGTAAAATTTTATTATTTATTTTAATACTGGTTAATTGAGTTTTATCATCATCGATATATCTATTATAAAATGAAGTAAAATTTGACGGAACTTCTTCTTTTTTTATTTCTTTTAAAAATGCCCTCAACTCTATATCAAATGCATTATCAATATTTTCATTTTTGAATGAATTCTTTAAAGCATTTATTAATAGAAGTTTGTATTCAATTTTAGTTGTAATTAAAATTCCTTGGTAAATTAAGGCTCTTGACTCAATAGTTGATAATACTTTTGTGGATTCTTTGATATTTAATAATTGGTTAATATTAAATTGAAATCTTTTATAAAGTTCAAATAATTCTTTTTCCGCATAATGTTTTTCATGTGTAGCTTTTTCAATGCTCTTAATTTTATCTATGTCTGTAAGATCTATGTCTTTAATACTATCCAATAGATTTGATGTTGATAAATATTTCCAAATTTCTTTAGAGGTGGAATCTTTCGGTGTAAATTTAAATTGGGGATTGGTCCTGTGTGATAAATGAAAATCTAAAATCGTATTTTCTGATATTTCTTCATCAGGTTGGTTGGTATATCCCATTAAAAAATTTATTTTATTTTCATAAAATTTTTCTTCAAAACCTAGTTCTTTTTTTAAATCTAACAGCAATTGAGCCTCTTCTTTTTTATTATTATTAATTAAACAATAAATGTTAAATTTAGATAAATAAGTATCTTGAATTGGATCTTTAATTTTAGAAAAGATTTCACATGCTTTGTTGACTTCTGATTTAGAAAGATAATTATCTACTAATAATTTAGTCAGCTTTGGGTGATCATTAATTATTTGATTTTTTAATAAATAGTTTTCAATTAATTTAATGTTAGAATTTTTAATAAGCCAATTCGATTTTAATTCTAAGAATTCATCTTTAGTAATATTTATTTTAGGATAATGTGCGTTAGTTAAAAGTAAAATATTTAAAATTTCTGAAGCATCCTTTGAAAGGTTCATTTTGTTAATTCTTTTGAATATATTTAAAATTTGATCTCCATTTGAGTAAGACCACATATTAATATCTAGTCCATTTTCTGCGGGGTCATACAAACCTACAATTTTGATTTTGTTTGTTTTTAATGTTTGATCCTCCTCTATATTTAGTTCATTAGCTTTTTGAGATTGCATTTTATAAATACTATTCTGTGTAACGTTTTTCTCTTTATTGTTTTCAATTTCATCAATAATTTTAGTAGTTTTTTTTTCATCTATATTCCATATATCAACAGGTTCTTGAGATTGAGCAGCCAGCCCGAAAAATAGATAAAATATGATAACTGATAAATATTTTTTATTTAACAATTTTAATTTTTTCATTTGGAATAATTTTTTCAATTTCTTTATTTGGAGATGGAAAGTCAATTTTACCCAGCAATACCACTGCACTAATAATAATAAATAAAACTAATATCGTCTTAATTAAAAAACCTTTACTTCTGCCAGTACTTGTATTTTTTGAAAATTGCATATATTCTCTAATAATTTCAAATTAAGACATATTTGTGTTTTTTCAATAAAGAAAGCTTATGAATTCAAATAAAAACCTCGTTTTTTTGGGCATGATGGGGTCTGGAAAATCTTCTATTGGCAAATTAATTTCCAAGAAATTAGATCTTCCATTTATTGATATAGACAGTTTGATTGTAGAGAATGCTGGTATGAGTGTTACAGAAATATTTCAAAGTAAAGGTGAAAATTATTTCAGGAATTTAGAGGAAAAGATAACACTCAAATGTTTAAAAACAATTAAAAATGTTATTTCTCTTGGTGGCGGTGGATTTATTAGTACTAAAATTAGAAAAGAAATTCTTGCTAATCATTTTTCATTTTGGTTGAGTTGGGATGAATCAATTTTAATTAAAAGAATTAAGGATAGTAAAACAAGACCTCTTGTATTTAAATCAACAGATCAGGAAATAAGAACAATGATTAAAGATAGATCAAAAATATACTCAAATGCACAATTTAAAATAAACTGTAATAAACTTACAAAAACTGAAATAGTAAAAAAAATTATAAAAATTTATGAGCTTAATTAAACTACATGTAAAAACTGGAAATCAAAAATATCCAATTTTTATAGGAAATAATATTTTAAACAAACTTAAGTTGATTTTAAAAGAAAATTTGATTAATTTTAATCAATGTCTTGTTATCGCTGATAAAAATGTACCTAAAAAGTTAATAGATAAAGTCTTAAATTCTTTACCTAAAAAAAAAATATCTCTTCATTATTTTAATTCTAGTGAAAAAAATAAAAATCAAAAAAGTATTAATAATATTTTATCTATACTGCTAAGTAAAAACTTTAACAGAAATGATTGCGTAATTTCTATTGGTGGCGGTATCACTGGAGATGTATCTGGTTTTGCAGCCAGTATGTTTAAGAGAGGCTTAAAATTTATTAATATACCTACTACTTTATTGTCCCAAGTAGACTCTTCAATTGGAGGAAAGACAGGAATAAATAGCAAATACGGCAAAAATCTAATTGGTGCATTCTACCAACCTAGTTTAGTTATTTCTGATATTATTTTTTTAAAGTCTCTACCCAAGAGAGAAATTATATGTGGCTATGGAGAAATTTTAAAACATGCTATAATTGCAGATAAAAAGTTTTTTTCTTTTTTAGATGTTAATGGTTCTCAAATTTTAAATCTTAAGAGTCCTTTAATAGAGAGGGCAATTTTCAAAAGCTGCTCTATTAAAAAAAAAGTTGTTGAAAACGATGAAAAAGAAATGGGTATAAGAAAAATTTTAAATTTTGGACATACATTTGCACATGCTTATGAAGCAACACTCGGATATTCAAAAAAACTTAATCATGGGGAAGCAGTTATACTGGGTATTAAAACAGCTGCAAAATTTAGTTTATCAAATAATATTCTAAATATTAAAGAATTTAAATTAATTGAAAATCATTTAAATAAATTAAGTCTTCCAAGAAATATCAATAAATTCTTTTCTATAAGAAACTTAAATAAAATTTTATCTTTTATGAAAAAAGACAAAAAAAATAATACCAATAAAGTAAACTTGGTCTTACTTAAAAAAATTGGCTCTCCAATATATAAACTACAATTTGATGAAAAAAAAATTAATCTTTTTTTAAGAAAAGAGTTAACTAAGTAATATTTGAATTGAGTGAATATGTTCTTTTAATTCCAAGTATAAAATACTATAGATTCTTTTAGTAGAGACTATCTTGCTTGTTTTAGTAAGTTCATCTGAATTTATTATTAGTTTTATATGAAATTTTCCTTCTTGGTGACCTTTATGATTTTTATGTAAAAAACTTTTATCCTCAATTTTAAGATCTTGAATAACAATTTCTGCTTCAAGCTTATTTTTAACAATTGCAATTAATTCATTTATATTCATAAGTATTATTTTATTATTATATAACATGAAAAATATTTGTGACTGGAATAATTGCTTTGAAATTGGTGAATATAAGGCGCCAATTGAAAAAGATAATAGTAAAAGCTACAGACTGCTTTGCTTAGCTCACGTTAAAGAATTTAATAAAAATTGGAATTACTTTAAAGGAATGGATGATGAACAAGTATTTGATTTTTTAAAGTCAGATATGACTTGGCATAAGCCCACTCAAAGCTTTAGTTCTTCAGATAATTTTTTTAAAGTTCTTTGGAACAACACTTTAAAAGATGAGTTTGATAAGACTAAACTTAGAGGTGAATATAATCATATGAATCAATTTAAATTTGATGCGAATGATATTAAAGCTTTTAGTATTCTGGGCGCTTCAGTAGGTTTAAAATGGGAACAAATACAAGATAAATTCAAAACTCTTGTCAAAAAATTTCACCCTGATATTAATTTAGGAAATAAAGAATATGAAGAAAAACTCAAATTAATTACTTTAGCTTATACTCAGCTAAAAAATACTTATAGGGAAAAAATTGACACTTAATTTAAATATACAACCAGACATTAAAATGTCTTTAAAACAAAGTTTTGGAATTGATTCAGATATGGAGGTTGACGCGTTCTCAAAAAAAAGTGAGTACGTGCCTGAAATAGATAAAAATTACAAATTTGACAGAGATACTACACTTGCAATTATATCTGGATTTGCTTTTAATAAGAGAGTTTTAGTTCAAGGATATCATGGAACTGGCAAGTCAACACATATCGAACAAATTGCTGCAAGATTAAACTGGCCCTGCATTAGAGTAAATCTCGACAGCCATGTAAGTAGAATTGACCTTATTGGTAAAGATGCAATTGTTGTTAAAGAGGGGAAACAAATTACAGAATTTAAAGAAGGTATTTTACCTTGGTCCATTCAAAATCCTGTTGCCCTTGTTTTTGATGAATATGATGCTGGAAGACCAGATGTAATGTTTGTTATTCAAAGAGTGTTGGAGGCTGAAGGAAATTTTACTCTTTTAGATAAAAATAAAGTTATAAAACAAAATAAATTTTTTAGATTATTTGCAACCTCTAATACAGTTGGATTAGGCGACACAACAGGACTATATCATGGTACACAACAAATAAATCAAGGACAAATGGATAGATGGAACATTGTTACATCTTTAAATTACCTAAGCCTTGATAGAGAAATGGAAATTGTTTTAGCAAAAAATAAGAATTTGAACAATCCTAAGGGTAAAGAAAAAGTATCCAATATGATTAAAGTAGCCTCTTTAACTAGAAAAGGTTTTATAGCAGGAGATATTTCTACAGTTATGAGCCCTAGAACTGTACTGCATTGGGCGGAAAATGCAGAAATTTTCAAAGATACTGGTTATGCCTTTAGAGTTACATTCTTAAACAAATGTGACGATATCGAAAAGAATACTATAGCTGAATATTATCAGAGATGTTTTGGTGACGAGTTACCAGAGTCGATGGTGAATATTCAGATTTAAATGAGTAATAAAGAAGATAATTTTAAAGAACAATTTAAACAAGCTCTAATCTCTACTGCAAAAGTAATTTCTGAAGATTATAAGCTAGATATCAAAAAAATTGATAAAAGTCTAAATTCAAAGAAAATAGATTTTTTTGATGTCACAAATTTATCAAATAAAAGTGATTTTATCAGATTAAGAGCGGAAACAGATTCAGGCGCGCTTAAAAAGAAATTTTCCAATAAAGAAGTGTTCAATAAAAATTTACCTAATAATCCTTCATGTAAATCTCTATACAATATTGCTGAAAAAATTAGATATGAAGTTTTGGGTGGGAAAATGCTTAGAGGTGTTGAAAAAAATTTAAGTGAAAATTATAATCAAAAAATAGCTTCAGTTCGTAAAGATCAATTAAAAAATAAAGAAGATGTTCCTGTAACAGAGGCTTTTGAGTTTTATATGTTAAAAAAGTTTTTCAACTTAGAACTTAATGCTATCTCATCAAAAATGTTAAGTTTTTGGGAAAAAGATTTTACTTCTTCTATTGATAAACATTTGGATTTTTTAAATAAAAATTTAAAGGATCAAAATAACTACAGTTTAAAATTTTCAGAAATTCTTGAAAATATGGATGTTTCTAATTCAAATAATGATGAAAATAACAAAGATGATGATGAGAAAGATAACGAACAAGAAAATAAGTCAGAAAATAATGATGAAAATCAATCGGACGGAAAAGAAGATGAAAATAAACAGGATGAATCTCAGACAAGTATAGATGCAAGTTTTGATCTTAGCGACCAGCAAATGAATGAACAGCTAGAAGATTCTGAATCTCTTAAGGAGAGCACAGAAAATGTAATACAAAAAACTAATTCAAAAAATACAGATCAAGAATATAAAGTTTTTACAACTGAATTTGATGAAATTGCAAAAGCTGAAATCTTAGAAGATATAAAAGAAACACAGAGATTAAGAAAAAATTTAGATCAACAGCTTATTGGTTTCCAAGATCTAATAACAAAACTTGCAAATAAATTACAAAGGCAACTACTTGCAAAACAAAATAGGGCTTGGGAATTTGATTTAGAAGAAGGTTTATTAGATAGCTCTAAATTAACCAGAATTATTATGGACCCTTATAATTCGCTATCATTTATGAAAGAAAAAGATCTTGATTTTAAAGATACTATAGTAACTTTGTTGATTGATAATTCAGGATCAATGCGTGGTCGTCCTATAACAATTGCGGCTCTTTGTGCGGATATATTATCAAGAACCTTGGAAAGGTGTTCAGTGAAGGTCGAGGTATTAGGTTTTACCACCAAAAACTGGAAAGGTGGGAAAAGTAGAGAGGCTTGGACTAAAACTGACAAGCCGAAAAACCCTGGAAGACTTAATGACTTAAGACACATAATATACAAAGGAGCAGATACTCACTGGAGACAAGCTAAAAATAATATAGGTTTAATGCTTAAGGAAGGATTATTAAAAGAAAATATAGATGGAGAAGCTATATCCTGGGCTTACAACAGAATTAAAAAAAGAAAAGAGGAGAGAAAAATCTTAATGGTCATTTCAGATGGTGCACCAGTAGATGATTCTACTTTGTCAGTTAATTCAGGTGATTTTCTAGAAAAACATTTAAAAAAAATGGTCAAATTTATAGAAACTAAAAGTGATGTCGAAATTTTAGCAATAGGTATTGGTCATGATGTTTCTAGATATTACGATAAGGCTATTAAGATAACAGATGTACATGAGCTTGGGGATGTAATGATTTCTCAACTAAGTGGATTATTTGAGAATAAAAAAAAATTACACTAAAGATTTAAAAGATCTTTATTGTTCCATTTAATATTAACTTCTGCACCTCTTCTTGTTTGTGAATTTCTACATAAAATATTTGCATAATTTTTCTCAAGTAAAGTTTTGCCTATGAAGATACCAAGACCTAAGCCTGATTTTGATTTTATAGATGATTTATATGATTTAATATATGGTTCACCAATATTTCTTAACACATCTTTAGGATATCCTTCGCCATCATCTTCAATAATAACTTCTGTTATATCGTTATCACTTTTTACATTTATAAAAACTTTACTTTTTGAAAATTTATTTGCATTCCCAATAAAATTTCTTAATCCATAAACAATCTCAATAGATTTAATAATATTTAATGAATTAGAATATTGATCAAAGTTTATAATAAAATTTTTTTTACTAGTTTCTTTAAAAGATTTTACAATTTCACTTATATAATCAGCTATAGTAAAATCTTTATCTAAAAAATCATCTTCTACAGTAGGGTTTAATGTTAGTTTTTTTAGTATTTCACCACATCTTTCTATTTGGCTCATTAATAGATCTATATCTTTTTTAACTTCAGGATTATCTTTAAATTGTTTTAATAAATCTGAGGATATAATTTTTATTGTAGAAAATGGAGTGCCTAAAGAGTGTGCTGCAGCAGCTGCTTGACCACCAAGTGACAAGAGCTCATGTTCTTTTGACATAATTTCCTCCATTTTATTTAGAGCCTCTTTCCGAATTCTAGATTCTTTGCCGAAACTTAAAGAAAAATGGTTTAAAAAAATTAAAGCAATAATTAATGAGATGGGCATTGAGTAGTAATAATAATTATCAACATGAAAATGCTCGCTAACTGGGTGAGGTAGCGGTTGATTATAAAAAGTAAGAAAAATAATTATTAAAATAGTTATGCTAACTAATAAAATGTTATTCCTATATCCTAAATATAACGATGACAAAAGACTTGGAATTATCAAAAAAATTGAGAAAGGGTTTGCAATTCCTCCTGTTAAATAAATTAAGCCACTTAACAATAAAATATCAATTAATAAAAAAAAAAATGCTGTTTTGTCTAATAATTGTGTATTTCTATTAATATAAATTAAATAAAGATTACTTAGTATTCCAAGTAAAATTATTGAATTTTCTAAAATTAAATCTGATTTAAAATCTAAAATAAAATAAATCAAGTTTACTGTTATTAGCTGACCAATAATAGCTATCCATCTTAGATTAATGTATGTAGATTTTTTTAATGAAAAATATTTTGAAGTTTCAAAAAACTTCATAGTTAGATATCTAAATTTTGAACATTAATTGCGTTAGAGACAATAAAATCTTTTCTTAAAGCAACGTCATTACCCATCAAGGTGTGAATAAGATGTTGGTCTTTTTTTAAATCTTTTGAATATTGAACTTGTAATAGGTTTCTTGTCTCAGGATCTAGGGTAGTGCTCCATAATTCTTCTGGATTCATTTCTCCTAATCCCTTGAACCTTTGAATACTCATTCTAGATTTTTCTTCTTCATAGGCTTTAGAGAATTCTTTAGTTCCTTTTTTAAATTTTTGTAATTCTTTATTATTTTTTAAAATATAATTTTCTAATTCACTTTCGTCTTTTATATAAATTCCTTTTGTTCCTTTATTAATTTTAAATAATGGTGGTTGAGCAAGATAGACATGTCCATTTTCAATTAATTTATTAAACGGCTTATTGTTAAAAAATGTTAACAATAAAGCTCTAATATGAGATCCATCAACATCGGCATCAGTCATGATAATAATTTTTCCATATCTTAAATCTTTTAAATCTATATCTTCCACTTTTGGGTCAAGACCAAGGGCATTGATTAAAGTGACAACTTCATTAGATGACATCATTTTAGCTAACGATTTTGTTCTGTGTTCACTGCCATCTCTGTTGCTATTTTTTTTAAGAGCAACTTCCTCAACATAAGTATTAAGAATTTTTCCTCTTAGTGGTAAAACTGCTTGATTTGACCTGTTTCTACCCTGTTTTGCTGAACCACCCGCAGAATCTCCTTCAACTATAAATAATTCTGTTCCTTCTTGTTTTCCTATTTGGCAGTCAGCTAGTTTTCCAGGTAAGCCACTTAATTCTAAAGCACCTTTTCTTCTAACATTTTCTCTAGCCTTTCTGGCCACATCTCTTGCAAGCGCTGCCTGCATTACTTTTCCTAGGATAATTTTCGACGTAGTTGGATTTTGATCAAACCATATTGATAATTTTTCACTAACTATGCTTTCTACAATCATTCTAACCTCAGATGAAACTAACTTATCCTTTGTTTGAGAGGAAAATTTTGGATCAGGTATTTTTGCTGAAATAACACAAGTAAGACCTTCCTTAATGTCGTCACCTGATATTGTTAATTTGTTTTTTTTTAATAAATTATGCTCTGTTGCATATTTATTAATTACTCTCGTTAATGCACTCCGAAATCCTAGTAAGTGAGTACCACCATCTTTTTGGTAAATATTATTAGTATACGGATAAATATCCTCACCATAGCTTGCATTCCACTTTAAAGAACATTCAATTTCAATATTATCTTTTTTACCTTCAATATAAATTGGTTTTTTAAATAAATTATTTCCAGTTTTGTTTATAAGTTTTTCTCTTTTTTCATCTAAAAAATCAACAAACTCTAAAACACCACCATCAAATTTGAATACTATTATTTTTTCTTTTTTGTGATTTAAGTCATTAACCGTTATCTTTATTCCTTTATTCAAAAAAGCTAGCTCACGCATTCTTTTAATAATTATATTTGGAGTAAATTTTATTGAAGAAAATATTTCTTTTGATGGCAAAAATGTTATTTGAGTGCCCGTTTCTTTTGATTTTCCTATAACTTTAAGTGGAGCTTTTGAAGCCCCATCTTTAAATTCTATAAAATATCTATTTCCATCTCTATCTATTTCTAATTTTAGTTTTTCTGATAATGCATTTACAACTGAAACTCCTACTCCATGTAATCCACCTGACACCTTATATGAATCATGGTCAAATTTTCCACCAGCATGAAGTTGTGTCATAATAACTTCTGCTGCAGACATTTTTTCGCCCTTATGCATATCAACCGGTATTCCTCTACCATCATCTCTAACGGTAATGGTTCCATCAGAATTTATTTTAACTTCTATATTTTTACAGTGTCCAGCTAAAGCTTCGTCTATTGAGTTATCTACAACTTCATAAACCATGTGATGCAAACCAGTTCCATCATCAGTGTCACCAATATACATTCCTGGTCTTTTTTTTACTGCCTCAAGTCCTTTTAGAACTTTAATTGAGTCTGCTTGGTAGTTATTTTTCATATTTTAAGAATTATTATTATATAATGAGCATTTATTATATTATATGAGTGCAATTTTATATACTTTAATTCATAAAAATATGAGTTCATTTATAAAAATAATATTATATTAAACGTTTTAGTGATTTTAGAAAAAAAAAACTTTTATTTGTCCATATTGAAAAAACAGGAGGAAATAGCCTTAGTCATGTTTTTCAAAAATATACTGTTGAAAAAATTTATAAACATAATGGATATAGTGATGGTTTAGAAACCTTTGAGATTAAAGGAAAGTACACTTTAAACAAACATCAAAATCTATCTGACTATAAAAATTTATTAGGTGTAAAATTTAAAAAATTCAAAATAATTACAGTGATAAGGAACCCTCTCGATAGATTGATATCAGCATATTTCATGCAAGATCGAAGTTTGCATCCAAATTTTTTTATTAGAAAAATAAATCATTTTACTAAAAAAAGATTTAATTTTTTCTTATTTAGTCATAAATTTTATAAAAATAAGATGCCTAAATTTTCATTAAGTAATTTTAAACATTTTATTGAAAATTTTAATAACCAGACCCATTATTTTAAAATTGATCAAAAATTTATAAAACCAAGTTACTTGCTACGGTTTGAAAATTATAAACATGATCTAAAAAAATTTTGTAATTTATATAATATAAAATTTGAACAGATACATGTAAACAAAAGTGTAAAAAAAAAGTTTACTGATAGTGAGTTAAAAGTTTTAGAAAAATTGGTGCTTAATTCACATCACAAAGAAGATTATAATACTTTTGCTTACAGGAAGTTAAAATAAATTAATTTAAAATAATGTATGGCGGAGGGACAGGGATTCGAACCCTGGGTACCTTTAAAAGTACACACACTTTCCAAGCGTGCGCTTTAAACCGCTCAGCCATCCCTCCTAAGTTTTAAATATAATTTTTTTTAATCTAATAATAGTGTTGCTATTATACTTAAATATAAATCTTCTATGCATTAAAATATGCATTTTTTTTGGCTTTTTTAACTTAAATTTTTTTGCCTCAATTATAAAATTTGGAAATCTTTTTTTCTCATAATTACTTGAAATTGATTTTTCTAAAATAACTTTTTTATTATATGCTATTGCGGTGTAAACCCAACTTGATATTCTTGTGTCATAAACTTTATTATTGTTTGGAAGGTAAATATAATCCATATATTTAATCATGTTCGATTTAAGATTTTTCAAAACAAATAAATTATCAATTTGTATTTTAATTCTTTTAGAAAAAGCTATGAAATAAGTTTTTTCAGAAAAATTTTTAATAAATAAATAAAAAGATTTTTGATCAATATAATATCTCGTTGGTACTAAAATTTTGATGTACTTATTATTAACAATAGTTTTTTTGAATTTTTTGTATTCATTAGAATAAATTTTTTTAACAAACCTAGTATCCTTTAATAATGGATGATCTATTATATAAACTCTCGTTTTGAAGTTTTTGACAACAAAAACTTTTTTTTCATGATTATAAACTAATCTTACAGTTCTTTTATCAATAAATTTATTACATATAAATTTTATATATTTTTTTTTATTTAATGTATCATGTTCAATTAGATATATTTTAATTTTTTTTTTTATTAATATTTTGGTAAAAAATAAAAAATATATAGGATCATATGATAAAAAAATGACTTGGTTAATTTTATTATTAATCAACAAATTATAGAGATTAAAAAAGGTATAGATTTTTTTAAGAAAATTTACATTATAATTGAGATATAAGGCTGCATTGTACTTTAAGATTTTTTTAATACTTTTATTTAAAACTAATAAACTTGTATTTTTTTTTAGATTTTTTACATAAAAATTAATTAAATTAACATGTCCAATAGGACAATTAAGATCTACTATTGCTGTTTTTATTTTCTTCATTTTTTTAATTTAAAAGATTATTTAGGTTTATTTAGCTATCTTTATTAATTTTTAAGACACCAATAAAAGCTTCTTGAGGTATTTCAACTTTTCCAAACTGCTTTCCTCTAGCTTTACCTTTTTTCTGCTTATCTAATAATTTTCTTTTTCTATCTCTAGCGCCACCTCCATGAATTTTGGTTAACACATCTTTTTTAAAACCCTTAATGGTTTCTCTCGCTATAATTTTTCCACCAATCGCCGCCTGTACTGGGATCATGAAGTTATGCCGTGGAATTAAATCTCTTAATTTTTCACAAACTTCTCTTCCAACTGTTTGTGCAAAATCTTTATGTACCATCATTGATAATGCGTCTACTGGTTCAGCATTTACAAGTATTCCAAGTTTCACTAAATCTCCTTCTCTGTGGCCAATAATTTCATAATCAAAGCTAGCGTATCCACTTGTCATCGATTTTAGTCTATCGTTAAAGTCAAACACGACTTCATTTAAAGGAATTTCATAGTTTAAAACTGCTCTATTTCCAGAGTAACTTAAATTAGTTTGTACTCCTCTTTTATCTTGGCAAACTTTTATAATTGCTCCCAGATATTGATCTGGAGTAATGACTGTAGCTTTAATCCAAGGTTCCTCAATATAATTAATTAATGTAGGTTCTGGTAAGCTTGAAGGGTTTTGCAACTCTATTACCTCACCTTTGTTCATGTGAACTTTATAAACAACACCAGGTGTTGTAGTTAATAAATTTATATCAAATTCTCTTTCTAATCTTTCTGTAATAATTTCTAGATGAAGTAAACCTAAAAACCCACACCTAAAACCTAGCCCTAAAGCAGAAGAGGATTCTGCTTCATATGAAAAACTAGCATCATTTAATTGAAGTTTGCCCAAACCATCTTTTAACTTCTGATATTCAGAACTATCCACCGGAAACAATCCACAAAATACAACTGGCTTGCTTGGTTTAAATCCTGGGAGTGCCTCTTGAAGGGGTTTACCTGCATCACAAATAGTATCTCCAACTTTTGTTTCTGATAAAATTTTTATTCCTGTTATTATAAAACCAATTTCTCCAGCATTTAATTCATTAATATCTGTTGCTTTTGGTGTAAATACACCTACTTTTTCAATTATATACTCTTGGTTAGTAGACATCATTTTTATCTTCATATTTTTTGAAATTTTTCCATCAATAACTCTAACTAAAATAACGACTCCTAAATAAGTGTCATACCAACTATCAACTAATAAACATTTTAAATTCGAATCTTTTTTTCCTTCTGGAGCTGGCAAAGATACAATAATTTGTTCTAAAATATCTTCTATACCTTCGCCTGTTTTTCCAGAACAAGGTATAGCATTTTCAGTATCAATACCGATGACATCTTCTATTTGTTGCTTTGTTTTTTCTAAATCTGATGCTGGTAAATCAACTTTGTTTAAAACAGGAACTATTTCATGCTTAGTATCTAAAGCTTGATAAACATTAGCCAATGTTTGTGCTTCTACTCCTTGAGTGCTATCAACAATTAAAATAGATCCTTCACAAGCATATAAAGATCTACTAACTTCATAACTAAAATCTACGTGTCCTGGAGTATCAATAATGTTTAGAATATACTCTTTGCCATCTTTTGCTTTATAATTAAGTTTAACAGTTTGAGCTTTAATAGTTATTCCTCTTTCTCTCTCAATATCCATTGAATCTAAAACTTGCGCTTTCATTTCCCTTTCTGTGAGGCCACCACATCTGTGAATTATTCTATCTGCTATCGTTGATTTACCATGGTCTATATGGGCAATAATTGCAAAGTTTCTAATATGATCAATTTTTGTCATGACTATGATCTAATCTTTGCACCAGTTTTTGATTCGACAGCTGAAATAATAAGTTGATTAATTTTATTTAAATCATCTTCTGCTAATGTTTTCTCTAAAGATTGAATAGTTACATTTAATGCAATTGATTTTTTACCTTCAGGAATATTTGTTCCTTCATAAACATCAAATACTTTGACAGATCTTACCAATTCTTTGTCTACATTAGAAATAATCTCAATTAATTCTTGAACTTTAAAATCTTTATCTAAAACAAAAGCAAAGTCTCTTTCTGATTTTTGAAAATCTGAATATTTATATTGAGTTTTTTGATCTTTTAATGATTTTTTCGGTTGTTTTAAATTATCTAAAAATATTTCAAATCCTACTAATGCTTCAATTTTAATGTCTAATTTTTTTAATATACTTGGATGAATATCACCAAAAAAAGCTACTACTTTTTCTTTACCTTTATTTAAAAATATTCTTCCCGATTTTCCTGGGTGATAATAGCTTGGCGTTTTGTCATCAATATAAAGTTTGTCTTTATTATAGCCTGCTTCAACCAAACTTTTGATAACATCACTTTTAATATCAAATACATCAACTAATCTTTCTTTTTCCAGCCAATTCTGTCTAGCCAATTTTCCTGATCTTAATCCACCAACTACAGTCTGTTGCTCTCCTGGTTCAGATCCCGAAAAAGTTGGACCTATTTCAAATACTGATAAATCTTTAAATCCTCTTCCTAAATTCTTATTTAAATGAATAATCAAATTAGAAAAAATTGAACTTCGCAACACATTCAAATCAGAACTTATAGGATTAATTATTTTAATTTCTTTATTATCTTCAATAAATAATTGGTTAACTTTACTGTCAGTGAAAGACCATGTAATAGCCTCAAGATAACCCTTGGAGGCAATAGATCTTTGTAAAAAATGAAATAATTTTTGTTTTAAGTTTAATGTTGGTTTTTTTCTAACTTTTTCAGGTTCAATCATTTTAATTTGATCATAACCTTTAATTCTTACAAGCTCTTCTACCAGATCAACCTCTTGAAAAATATCAGGTCTCCAAGATGGTATAATGACATCAAGTAGCTCTTTATCTTCTTTTACTTCAAATCCTAAATTATTTAAGATTGTGATCATTTCTTTTTTATCAACATTAAATCCAGTGATTTTTTCAAATAAAGAAGGATTGAATCTTAATGATTTTTTTTTAACATCCTCAATTTTTTGAATATCAAATTCACTAACTACACCACCGCATATTTCTTGTATTAAATTAGCAGCTCTTTCAAGTCCCTGCTCAATTGATAATGGGTCAATACCTCTTTCAAATCTAAATTTTGCGTCAGTATCTATATTCAGTTTTTTAGAAGATTTTCTGATCGATCGTGGACTAAAATAAGCAGATTCAATTAATACATTTTTGGTATCTAACACAGTTCCAGTTCTATACCCCCTATTATACCACCAAGACCCAATACACCTGATGCATCTGATATGACACACATCTCATCATCCAGTTTATACTCTTTATTATCTAATGCCTCAAATGTTTCACCTTCTTTAGAATTTCTTACAATTATTCCTTTGTCTATTTTATCAACATCGTATGCATGAAGCGGTCTATTTAAATCAAACATTACATAATTTGTAATATCAACTATTGCAGAAATAGGCTTTTGACCTAGAGAAATTATTTTTTCTTTCAGCCATTCTGGACTTTCTATGTTTTTTACACCTATAATTAAGCAACTACCGAATGATGCGCATGCCTTATTTTTTCCATTTTTAATTTTTATACTAACTGTATGTTTATTTTTTTTATCTAGTTTTTTTTCTTTTCGATTTTTTAATGTTCCTACGCCAGCTGCCGCTAGATCTCTTGCTATCCCTCTTACACCCAAACAATCTGCTCTATTTGGTGTAATAGAAATATCAATTACATTTAAATTTTTTTTTGGAAAATACTTTTCACCTATTTTTTTATCATATTTTTTTGAGGAAAGTTCTATAATACCATCACTTTCATTTGATAAGTTGAGTTCAGATTCTGAACAAAGCATTCCATATGAAGTGACACCTCTTATCTTACTTACCACTAGTTTCATTTGGTTCTTTGGTACTATGGCTCCAGGAGGAGCATAAATTGTCAACAAACCTTCTTTTGCATTTGGTGCACCACAAACAACTTTAACAGAATCACCTGTTCCAATATCTACATCACAAACTCTAAGTCTATCTGCATCAGGGTGTTTTTCTGCTTTTAAAATTTTAGCAATTATAAAACTGTCTAACTCTCCTAACTGACTATCAACACCTTCTACTTCCAGTCCAACTTCTGTAAGTTTATCAATAATTTGATTTTCATTAAGCTTAGTATCCAAGTGTTCTTTTAGCCAATTTATTGTAATCTTCATCTACTTAAGCCCCTGTAGTTTGTGGGTACATCTATTGGATCGAAACCAAAGTGATTTAACCATCTATAATCACAATCAAAAAATGCTCTTAAATCATTTATGCCATATTTAAGCATTGCCAATCTATCTATTCCTATACCAAATGCGTATCCTTGGAATTTATCTGGATTGACCTTTACATTTTTTAAAACATTTGGATGAACCATTCCACAACCTAAAACTTCAAGCCACTTGTCTCCTTCACCAATTATTATTTTTCCGTCTTTAATTTCATAACCAATATCAACTTCGGCTGATGGTTCGGTAAATGGAAAATGACTTGGTCTAAATCTCATTTTAATCTTATCAACCTCAAAAAATTCTTTAATAAAATAATTTAAACAGCCTTTTAAATGACCCATATTTATATCTTTATCAATGTGTAGTCCTTCAACTTGATGGAACATAGGGGTATGAGTTTGATCGCTATCTGATCGATATGTTCTACCTGGTGCGATTATTTTAAAAGGTGGCTTATCATTAAGCATAGTTCTAATTTGAACTGGAGAAGTGTGTGTTCTTAACAATAACTCTTTTTTTTCATCAAGGTAAAATGTGTCGTGCATATCTCTTGCTGGATGATTGTCAGGTGTATTTAATGCTGTAAAATTATTATATTCATTTTCAATATCAGGACCTTCTTTAACACTAAACCCGACTTCTGAAAAAATTGAAGAAATCTCATCTATAACTTGAGACACAGGATGAATCTTTCCTTGAACAAAAGGCCTCTCTGGTAAAGTTATATCTATTTTTTCTTTTTCTAATTTTTGATTAATTTCTTTAATTTCAATATTATCAATCTTCATAGTGATTAAATTTTGAAGCTCATCTTTTACTGAATTTAAGTCTGATGCAAATTTCTTTCTCTCTTCTTCTGCCACTTTTCCAAGCTGTTTAAATTGAGAACTAATCAATCCATTTTTACCAAATAGATCTGTTTTAATTTGATTAACTTGATTTAAGTCTAAATTATCTTTTAACTTTAAAAGAAATTCATCTTTTATTTTTTTAATATCAGACATACTAAGAGATTATTTCTTCACCGAAGAAAAACAATAGTGAAGATTAATTTAGTGCCGATTGAGCTTTTTGAACGATCGTTTTAAAGGCTTCTGGGCTATCGTAAGCTATTTCAGCTAGTATTTTTCTATCTAACTTAATTCCACACTTAGTTAAACCATTAATAAATTTAGAATAAGTTAATCCTTCAGATCTAACACCTGCGTTAATTCTTTGTATCCATAAAGATTTGAATTCTCTTTTTTTAGTTCTGCGGTCTCTGTAAGCATATTGCATAGCTTTTTCCATCGCTTGCTTTGCAACTCTTATAGTATTTTTTCTTCTGCCCCACTGACCTTTGACAGCTTTTAAAACTTTTTTATGTTTAGCGTGACTTGTTACGCCTCTTTTTACTCTAGCCATTTTATCCTCTTAAACTGTAGGGCATGTATGATTTAACTATTTTGCCATCTTGTTTTGACATAGCAGTCGTGCCTCTTAATTTTCTAATTTGTGAATTTGTTCTTTTTATCATGCCATGTCTCTTTCCAGCTTGAGCCATCATAACTTTCCCTGTGGCTGAGATCTTAAATCTTTTTTTTGCTGAACTTTTAGTTTTTAATTTTGGCATAATTCTGCGGACTTATACAAATATTGGAATGGATTTACAACCTCTATTAAGGCTTATAAAGGCTGAATAACCATGATCATTTGCTTCCCATCGAACTTTGGGTGTAGTTCTACTTTGCCAATATCTTGCATATCAGCTTTTATTTTATCCATTAATTCTCTACCTAAGTGAGAATGTTGTAATTCCCTACCTTTAAACCTTATAGTAAATTTTACCTTATCACCTTTTCCAATAAATTTTTTGGCATTTTTAACTTTAAAATCATAATCGTGAGTTTCTGTAACTGGTCTCATTTTTATTTCTTTTAATAAGACTATTTTTTGTTTCTTTTTTGCAACATTTGCTTTTTTTTGAGCATCATACTTAAATTTACCCATATCAATAATTTTACATACAGGTGGTTTTGCATTTGGAGCTATCTCAATTAAATCTAAACCTTGCTCCTTGGCCATTGATATGGCTTCGTTAGTATTTAATATTCCTATATTATCACCGTCACTTCCAATAACTTGAACTTCTGGTGCGGTGATCCTATTATTAGACTTAGGCCCCCTGTCTTTAGTTCTTCTTTGAAAGTAATTTTGTTTAAAATCTGCCACTTAGTTTGAGGGTGCTTTGTTTAAAGCTGAGAATTTTTTTAAGAATAAATTTAATTCCATATTTTCTTGTTTATTAGTATCTAATCTTCTAATCGTTACTGAGTTACTGTCAACTTCTTTTTTACCACAAATCAACAATAGTGGTATTTTAGATAAAGAATGTTCTCTAATTTTGTAATTCAAATTATGATTTTTTAAATCTACTTCACAACTCAAGCCAGTATCATTAATTTTTTTATTAACTTCTTTTGCATATGCATCAAACTCTTCTGAGATAGGTATTACAACTGCTTGTAAGGGGGCAATCCACAATGGAAATTTTCCTGCATAATTTTCTATAAGTATTCCTATAAATCTTTCTAGTGAACCAAACAATGCTCTATGAAGCATTACTGGAACTTTTTTAGTTCCATCGCTATCAACAAAGGATGCATCTAATCTTCCTGGTAAATTTAAATCTACCTGTAAAGTTCCACACTGCCAATCTCTACCAATAGCATCTCTTAAAACAAATTCAATTTTTGGTCCATAAAAGGCTCCCTCACCTTTATTAATTGTGTACTCGAGTTTTGAGGCTTTAACAGCATCCAATAAAGCTTTTTCTGCTTTATCCCAAATAGCATCATCACCTACTCTTAAATCTGGTCTATCTGAATATTTCAATATTACATTTTCAAAACCAAGATCTTTATAAATATCTAAGATTAAATTTGTAACAATTAAACACTCTTCTGTAATTTGATCCTCTGTACAAAAAATATGAGCATCATCTTGTGTAAAAGCCCTAACTCTTAGCAATCCATGAAGTGCTCCTGAAGGTTCATATCTATGCACTTTTCCAAATTCTGAAATTCTTAGTGGAAGATCTCTATAGCTTTTTAAACCTTGGTTAAATACTTGAACATGCCCTGGGCAATTCATTGGTTTAATTGCAAATATTTTTTCATCAGGTGTTTGAGAGGTATACATGTGCTCACCATATTTTTCCCAATGACCCGACTTTTCCCATAATGCTCTATCTAAAATTTCAGGAGTATTTACCTCTTTGTAGCCTGCTTTGTTTTGCCTATCTCTCATATAGGCAACTAGCTTTTGAAATAATCTCCAGCCCTTTTCATGCCAAAAAACTGATCCTGGACTTTCTTCTCTAAAATGAAATAAATCCATTTCCTTTCCAAGTTTTCTATGATCTCTTTTTTCAGCTTCTTCTATTCTTTTTAAATATTCATCTAAATCTTTTTGTGAAGCCCAACTTGTTCCGTAGATTCTCTGCAACATTTCATTATTAGAGTCACCTCTCCAATAAGCTCCCGATACCTTTGTTAATTTAAAATATTTACCAATTTTTCCTGTTGAAGATAGGTGTGGTCCTCTACATAAATCATGCCAGTCTCCATGAAAATATATGGAAACATCTTCTTTTTGGGGAATACTTTCAATAATTTCAGCTTTATATATTTCTCCCTTCTCTTTAAAATGTGATATTGCTTTATCTCTGCTCCAAACTTCTCTTGTAGTTGGGATGTCTCTATCAACGATTTCTTTCATTTTAGTTTCAATTTTACTTAAGTCTTCTTCAGTAAAGGGTTCTTTTCTTGAAAAATCATAATAAAATCCATTTTCTATAACTGGACCAATAGTTACTTGGGTCCCTGGAAAAAGTTCTTGTACCGCCATTGCTGTTATGTGTGCTGTGTCATGACGAATAGTCTCTAGGCCTTCTTTATCTTTAGAAGTAAAAATTTTAATAGAACAATCTTTGTCTATGACATAACTTAAGTCTTTGAGCTCATCATCAACACTGATAACTGTAGCTTGCTTTGACAAAGATTTACTAATCTTTTCTGCAACCTCCAACCCTGTTACTTCATTTGGAAATTTAATACTGTTTCCGTCTGGTAATGTAATTAATGGCATTTAATTTAATAATTTTTTGTACTCTGAATATGTAGAAAAACACATTTTTTCAACATTAAACTTTTTAATTATATTTTTTCTACCTTCAATGCCTATTAATTTCAATCTAGATTCATCTAAATTTAAAACTTCTATTATTTTTTTACTTAAAGACTCAGGATTATTCGACTCAAATAAAAAACCAGACACATTATTTGTTATTGTTTCATTAGATCCTCCAATATCACTTGCAATTATTGGTTTTTCCATTGATTGAGCCTCGATTGAAACTCTCCCAAATGCTTCTGGTTCTATTGAAGCCGAAACAACTAAACTGGAAATCTTATAAGCTAAAGGCATATTTTTACAATGTTCTACAAATTTTAACTGAGGTATCAGTCTATATTGCTCAGCTAATCTTTTTATTTTTTTTGTATAAATATCCCTACCTTGATCACCACCCAAAATAACAGCATAAAAAGACTGATGTCCTAATTCTTTATTAACAAGATTTAATGCTTCAATAAATAGCTCCTGGCCTTTCCATGCAGTTAATCGACCAGGCATTAAAATTAACTTTTTATCTCTAGTCACACCCCAACTTGAAAGTAAATTGTTTTCTTCGGCCTCTAATGTTGTTGATGGGTCAAAATAATCAACATTAATACCTCTAAAAATTACTAAAAACTTTTTTTTTAAATCTAAATATTTTGAATAATTTTTTTTAATATGTGAAAAAATAAAATTTGACCCTGCAATTACTAAATTAGATCTGACCATTACAGAGTTGTAGAGTTTTTTAATTGAAGTTTTAAAATTATAAGTGCCATGGAAAGTTGTAACAAATTTTCTTCTTGTAATTTTTGTTGCAATCAAACATGACCAGGCTGGAGCTCGGCTTCTTGCATGAACGATAGAAATATTATGAAATAAGATAATAAAAATTAGCGCTATAGAATTAAAAAGTATTAAAATTGGATTCTTGCTATGAACTGGAAGTTTAATTAATTTAACTTTTTTTTGATCAATAAATTTTAATAACTCCCCTCCACTGGTAACAATATAAGAAGAGCAATTATTTTCAGGCAGATAGTGTGCAAGATCATAACAACCTGTTTCTGCACCACCATATCCGAGCTTTGGAATTACTTGCAAAACTTTTAATTTTGAGGTCATTTGATACAACTATATATTAAGAATTAACTCTAATAAACTTATATGAATAAATTTAAATACCTTAAAATATCAAAAAATAAGCAAATAAGATATTTAGATATCAATTATCAAGAGAAAATCTACATCGTATTTTTACATGGTTTTATGTCAAATATCGAAGGCAAAAAACCTAAGGCTATTTTTAAGTATGCAAAAGAAAATAAACTTGGCTTTCTTGCTCTTGAATATTCTGGTCACGGAAAATCTACGGGTAAATTTACAAAAGGAAATATTAGTAAATGGTCTAAAGAAGTAGAAATAACAATTAAAAAAATAGTTAAAAAAAATAAATTTATACTGGTGGGTTCGAGTATGGGGGCATGGCTATCCCTTAATCAATTTAAGTATTTTAAAGACCAAATTAAAGGGTTTTTAGGCATTGGTTCAGCTCCAGAATTTTTGCAAAATTTAATGTGGAAAAAATTTACACAAAAAATGAAAAATGAAACCATTAAAAAAGGAATTTATAATTTAAAACACGGCAATTACGAATATCCAATTACCTATCAGTTAATAAAGGATGGAAGAAAAAATAAAATATTACATAAAAAAATTTTATCAAATATCAATATTACCATGATTCATGGGAGCAAAGATGAAGCCGTACCAACGAATTACTCTAAAAAGGTATTAAAAGTATTCAGTAAAGCAAACAAGAAATTAGTAATAATAAAAAATGGTGATCATAGCTTATCAAATAAACAAGGCTTAAAAAGAATAGTCCTAGAGCTAAATAAAATTGTTTCTAATATAGTTTAATCCTTCGATATAGCTTGGAAATTTTAAATTGTAGTTAAAATAATTTTTTACTTTTTTATTGCTAACTTTTTTAGACTCATTATAAAAATTTCTTAACATGTCATTTTTAATTTCATCAACTTCAATTTTTTTAATATCTTTAATATTTAATATTTTTGCCCCAAATAAAGTTACCTCTTCAGATGAAGAAGGTTTATCATCAGATAGATTATATACCTCTCCTGACTTAAATTTTGATAATGATTTAAATAATATGTTTGCAATGTCATCTACATGAATTCTTGAAAAGTAATGACCTTTTTTGTTTATCAATTTTACATCACCTAATTTTAAGCGAACTAAAATATTTTTTTCATCAGAATAAATCCCAGACAACCTAAATATCTGAACTGGTAATTTATTATTTTTTTCTAATGAAACCCAAGAGGTTTCTGCTTTTAACCTTGCAATGCCATTATTTGAAATTGGACTCATCTTGCTATTTTCATTAACCCACTCACCCTTATGATCACCATACACACTGGTAGCAGATAAATAAGTTATCCACTTTACTTTTGAACCTTCTATAAATTTAGAAAAATTTTTTAGAACTATGTCTTCTTGATTTTCTGGTGGTATCGAAACTAAAATATGATCTGCGTCTTTTAATCTTACTACTAGATTTTGATCAAATTTCTCACTGTTAAATAAATAGCTATTATAATTAATGCCCTTGAAAGTTTCTTTTGAAGACTCACTTCTAGATGTTGTTGATAGATTAATATTATATTTTTCAATACTAAGTTTCTTTATAAAATTTTTTGCTACTTGGCCAAAACCAAAACAAAAAATATTTATTTTCTTCATTTTAACTGACTTCTTTTATGATAGATTTTAAACTTATAGGGTTTTTTAGCTTATCAATCATTTCTTTTGGGCAAACTTGGATAAAATTAGAAAGTTCTTTATCAAAATTTTCTATTATTTTTTTAGAAAAGTCCGAATTTGTCTCCTCGTAGTGCTCTCGAATTAGATTTTTTAAATAACTTATCCAATAATCTGTTTCTGGTGTTTGCCATACTACGGTCTCTGGGTTTACTTTTTTGTCAAATTTTTTGTTTTTATCATAAATAAATGCCATTCCACCTGTCATTCCAGCTCCAAAATTGTCTCCTACATCACCTAAAACTACAACTATGCCACCAGTCATGTATTCACAAGCATTTGAGTCACAACCTTCAATAACCGAAATTGATCCTGAATTTCTTACGGCATATCTTTCTCCAGCCTGACCTGCTGCAAAAAGTTTTCCAGATGTTGCTCCATATAAAACTGTATTTCCAATTATTGTATTTTCATGTGAAACTAAATTGCTTTCATCTGGTAGCTTAACTACCACTATTGCACCTGACAATCCTTTGCCGACATAATCATTAGCATCACCTTTTAAAATAAGCTTTAACCCTTTTATTCCAAACGCTCCAAAAGACTGTCCAGCTGAACCTTTAAATTTTAAAGATAAAAAATCATCCTCTAGTTTTTCAGATCCATATTTTTCATAAAGATGATTGGAAATCCTTGTACCAACAGTTCTGTGGGTATTTTTAATAATATATTCTTTTTCAATAATTTTTACTTTTCCTATTTGATCTTTAATTTCAGGTAAGATTTCTTGGTCTAATGTATTAGGGACTGAATTTATTTCTGGAACAGTACAATACCTTGTGTTCTCCCCAGAATCTGCCTGAACAAATAAGGGGTTTAAATCTAAATCATCTAAGTTTGATGACGCTTTACTTACCTGTCTTAACAGATCAGTTCTACCAATTATCTCATTGAGAGATTTAAAACCTATCTGTGCTAAAATTTCCCTTACTTCTTCAGCAATAAATTTAAATAAATTAACTACTTTTTCTGGCGTACCAGAAAATTTTTCTCTTAATTTCTCATCTTGAGTACAAACTCCAACTGGACAAGTGTTTGAATGACACTGCCTAACCATTATACATCCCATTGCTACTAATGCGGTAGTCGCTACTCCATATTCCTCGGCACCCATCATGGCTGCAATAACAACGTCTCTTCCTGTTTTAATTCCTCCATCAGTTCTTAGTGTAACTTTATGTCTCAAATTATTTAAAGTTAAAACTTGATTGGCTTCAGTCAATCCCATCTCCCAAGGTATCCCCACATATTTAACACTTGTTTGTGGTGTAGCTCCAGTTCCTCCATTATGCCCAGAAATCAAAATTATATCTGCTTTAGCTTTAGCCACTCCAGCTGCAATTGTTCCTATGCCAGATGATGCTACTAATTTTACGCCAACCCTTGCTTTTGGATTTGCTTGCTTAAGATCGTAAATTAATTGTGCTAAATCCTCGATAGAATAAATATCATGGTGAGGTGGTGGTGATATTAGGGTTACACCCGGAGTTGAATGTCTTAATTTAGCAATTTCTTCTGTAACTTTAAATCCTGGTAGCTGGCCACCTTCACCAGGTTTAGCTCCTTGTGCAATTTTAATCTCTATTTCGTTACAGTTATTGAGATATTTGAGTGTTACTCCAAATCTTGCTGAGGCTATTTGCTTAACTCTAGAATTGGCACTATCCCCATTTTTCATCTTATTAAATCTCTTTTCATCCTCACCACCTTCACCGCTACAAGAGGCTCCTTTAATTCTATTCATCCCTATGGCCAAAGTTTCGTGCGCTTCTTTCGACAGTGCACCGTGAGACATACTTCCACTTCCAAATCTTGTTAAAATATTTTCAACTGGTTCTACTTCTGAAATATCTAAAGACGGGTTTAAATTTCTATCTCTAAATCCAATCAGATCTCTAAGATGTATAGGTGGAAGGTTGTAAATACCTTCTGCATATTTTTTATAAGCCTCAAAAGAATTTGATGAAACTGCACTCTGTAAAAGATGAATGAGCTTACCTTGATATTGATGAACTTCACCATTCTTTCTGTATCTATAAATTCCTCCAATTGGCAAAACTGTGTCTGTATCTTCAAATGCTTCCTTATGAATAGTTCTTAATTTTTTTTCTATTCCGTTTAACCCTATGCCTGAAATTTTTGATAAAATTCCAGGAAAATATTCTGATGCTACAGTTCTACTCAAACCAACAGTTTCAAAATTACAACCACCTCTATAAGAACTTATGACTGAAATTCCCATTTTTGACATTATTTTTAAAAGACCATAATTTACTGACTGTACATATCTCTCTATACATTCGTCGTATCCAAAATTTCCAAATAATTTTTTTTCAAACCTTTGATATAAGCTGTCTAATGCTAAATAAGGATTAACTGTAGTTGCACCAACGCCTATAAGCGTTGCAAACGAATGTGTATCTAGTGCTTCTCCAGTTTGAGCGTTAATTGAAGCAAAGCCTCTTAATTTTTTTTTTATAAGATGAGTGTTTATTGCACCAACACATAATAACATTGGCACTGGCAACCTTTCTTCAGAAAGGTTTTTATCACTTAAAACTAGCTGAGTGAGACCCTGCCTAACTGCGATTTCAGAATCTTTTTTAATTTTCTCAATAGCAGTTTCAAGGTTTTCACCTTTGTCAAAAGTACAGTCAATTGTTATTGATTTTTGACCAAAAAAATTAATAAATTTATCTAACTGAGAGTTAGATAAGATAGGAGTATCTAAAACATATATATTTTCTTCTGTTAAATTACTAAAATCTAGAATATTTCCAAGATTGCCAAAGCGAGTTTTTAAACTCATAACCTTGTTTTCTCTTAAAGAATCAATTGGTGGATTTGTAACCTGACTAAAATTTTGTCTAAAAAAGTGATAAAGTGGCCTATAACGGTCAGATAATACCGCAAGGGGTGTGTCATCACCCATCGAGCCAATGGCTTCTTTTGCGTCTTCTGCCATTGGATGAAGGATAAGCTCTAAATCCTCCAAACTATAACCAAAAGCATGCTGTCTTTTTTTTAATTCTTCACCTGAAAAAGTGAATTTTTCATTTTTTATTGGAAATTTTTTTTCTAAATCTATTATTTGATTATTAAAATGCTTGAACTCTTTTGCTAGATAATCCTTTATCTCAATATTGGAAAAGACCTTACCTTTTGCTATTCTAACACCAAGAATTTCCCCAGGCCCCAATCTTCCTTTTTTAATAATTTGTTTTTCATCAATTTCAACCATTCCTGTCTCAGAACCTGCGCACAATATTTTATCTTTTGAAATGGTATATCTCATTGGACGAAGCCCATTTCGATCAGCTGCTACAATAACCCATTCATTGTCGGTAGCAGCAATAGCAGCTGGTCCATCCCATGGCTCCATTGTACTATTTAAAAAATTAAATAATTGCTGGTGATCTTTTGATAATGTTTGATTTTTTTTAGACCATGCATCTGGAATTAACATTAATTTTGCAAGTGGCGCTGATTGACCAGAAATATTTAAAAGTTCAAAAACACTATCTAATGCAGCGGAGTCCGATGATCCTGATGGTATAACTGGCTTTAAATTTTCCATATCATCAAATAAAGGGCTATCCATTTCTTGTTCATGAACTTTCATCCAGTTTACATTTCCCTTAAATGTATTTATCTCTCCATTATGAGCTAGCGCTCTAAAAGGCTGTGCAAGATCCCAACTTGGTGCTGTGTTTGTTGAAAACCTTTGATGAAATATTGCAAATCGAGATATAAATCTTTCATCTTTTAGATCTAAATAAAAGTCCGCAATAGACTCTGCTAAAAACATTCCTTTATAGATAATTGACTTAGAGCTTAATGAGCAAATATAAAAACTGTCTATAACATCTTTAATGGCTTCTTTTTCAATTTTTCTTCTAGATTCATAAATCTTTCGTTCTAATTCTTTTTCGGTTAAATTTTTATCATTGTGCTTAAATAATACTTGAGTAATTTCTGGTCTTGTAAGGTTTGCTTTTTCACCTAAAACTTTTGGATTCACAGGAACCTGTCTCCATCCATAAATGCTAAAATTACTTTTTGTTAGTTCGCTTTCAACTAAAGTTCTTGCCTTCTCCTGTGCTTCATAATTATTTCTTGGTAAAAAAATCATCCCTACACAAATCTCTGAACCATCATGGTCATGGCCTGTAATTTCTATCTTTTCAGCAAAAAAATCTGAAGGAATCTCTAAATGGATTCCAGCCCCATCGCCTGTTTTTCCATCCGCATCAACTGCTCCTCTATGCCAAACTGCTTTTAAGGCATTAATTCCATATTCAACTACTTTTCTTGATTTTTTGCCCTCTGTAGAAACAATCAGACCCACACCACAAGCATCGTGTTCCATTTCTTTTGAATAAACATGGCCCTCTTGAAGAATTTTAAGATTTTTTTTATAATTTTTCACTAGGCAACCTTTGCTTTCTTGAGTTCTTTACTTTCTAAAAAACTTTTTATTGATATTGCTGCATCTCTTCCATCCTTGATGGCCCAAACAACTAAAGATGCTCCCCTAATAATATCACCTGCTGCAAAGACACCTGGTAAATTTGTTTCCATTGTATCAAAATCTGTTTTTAATGTTCCCCATTTTGTAACTTGTAAATCTTCAGAGCCAAATAGTTTTGGTAAATTTTCTGGGTCAAATCCTAGAGCTTTAATTACTATGTCTGCTCTAATATCAAAGTGAGAATTATTTTGGATTTCTGGTTTTTGTCTACCACTGTCATCTGGCTCACCAAGTTTAATTCTGTCTACTATCAAGCCTTCAACTTTATTTGTTCCAATAAATTCTTTAGGACTGGATAGCCACACAAACTCTACACCTTCTTCTTCTGCATTAGCTACTTCTCTAGCAGATCCAGGCATATTTTCTTTGTCTCTTCTGTACAAGCATTTGACTGATTTTGCTTTTTGTCTAATTGAAGTTCTAACACAGTCCATTGCAGTATCACCTCCTCCAATTACAACGATATCTTTACCTTCGGTATTCAAGGTTCCATTGTCAAATAATTCTACCTTGTCTCCTAATCCTTTTTTATTTGAAGCTGTCAAAAATTCCATTGCTGGGAAAATGTTTCCTAAATCTTTTCCTGGTAGGTCTATTTCTCGAGCTTTATAAACACCTGTTGCAATTAATAAAGCATCATGTTTTTTTCTTAACTGTTCTAAAGTAGCATCTTTTCCTACCTCAAAGTTTTGAACAAATTTTATTCCACCCTCTTCTAATAGTTTAGTTCTTCTTTCTACAACAAATTTTTCTAGCTTAAAATTTGGAATTCCATAAATCATTAAACCACCAGCTCTATCATATCGGTCATATACTATAATTTGATAACCTAACTTTCGGAGTTGTTCTGCAGCAGCTAATCCAGCTGGACCTGCTCCAATAATTCCAATACTTTGATTTTTTTCATTCTTAACTTTTATTGGATTTACCCATCCTTGCTCCCATGCATTGTCAGTAATATATTTTTCAACAGAACCTATGGTAACTGTTCCATGTCCAGACTTTTCAATTACACAATTTCCTTCACACAATCGATCTTGGGGGCATATTCTCCCACATACTTCTGGCATGTTGTTTGTGCTTTGAGATAATTCATATGCTTCTTTCAATCTTCCTTCTGCAGTTAATTTTAACCAATCTGGAATATTATTGCTTAATGGACAGTGTACTTGGCAGAAAGGAACTCCACACTGGGAACATCTACTAGATTGTTCACTAGCTTTATTGTTAATAAATTCCTTATAAATTTCATTAAAATCATCTTTTCTAGTATCAACTTCTCTTTTAGGTGGAGTTTGTTGACCTATGTTAACAAATTTAAGCATTTTATCTGACATAATTATTTATATATAAACAAGAATATATCATCATTTTTTTTAATAAAAGATAAATAAGGTCAATAATTATGACCTTAAATATATAAATATTCGTTTAAATAAGTCTTTTTCAATTTATGCATAGCTAATATGCTAAAATGGAATTGTTTAAATTTAAGGTTATTTAAGTTACGAAGCATTAAATGCTCACAAATGTTATTGAAATTATTATCCTATCAATAGTTCAGGGTATATCAGAATTTTTACCGATCAGCTCATCAGCTCATTTAAACATTGTTGAGATAATTTTTAAGTTTAATTCTAACTCGCTAATGATTGATGTTAGTCTCCATCTTGGCTCTTTACTTGCAATAATCTTTTATTTTAGAAGGGAATTACTAGACCTTAAAAATAATCAAAAATTATTATTTTTATTAATAATTGGCTCTATACCAATTGTAATTGTAGGGTACATAATCAGCTCCACAGGTCTAATCAATCTATTAGAAAATAATTTAAAGATAATTGCTTGGACTACATTAATTTTTGGAATTATTTTATATCTAGCAGATAAAAGTAAATTTGATAAAAAGATATCATCCAACCTAAATTTTAAAACAATATTATATATTGGTTTGTTCCAAATACTTGCTTTAATACCAGGTGTGAGTAGAGCGGGAATTACAATAACAGCTGCAAGGCTTTTTAGATTTAATAGATTTGATGCAAGTAAAATTTCTTTTTTACTAGCTATACCTGCAATAGCTGGTGCAAGTGTACTACAATTAAAAAATGCTATTGGTCAAAGCTTAGAATTTAACTACCTTATACTAATATCAATTGCTCTTTCTTTTTTATTTTCTTATTTTACAGTTAAGTTTTTCTTAGACTATATAAACAAATTTTCTTTAAATATTTTTGTAATTTACAGAATTATTATTTCAATAGTTTTATTTATAATTATATATAATTAATTTTTTTTTAATATTGGTGCTAATTGTGAAAACAAAACACCAAATAAAATAAACAAACATCCAAACAAATTATTTATATCTAAAATTTGATCTAATAAAATCCAGGCAGCAATTGTAGCAAAAACACCTTCTAAAGAAAAAATTATTGCTGATGGAGCAGGGGATATATTTTTTTGCGCATATATTTGCAAAACAAATGCAAGGCCTCCAGATAAAACTCCAGCGTATAAGATTTGAAATTTTTCTTTAAGAATATTAGACCAAATAAAGTCTTCAAAAATTAACCCTATAATTAATGATAAAGAGGCGACAATTAAAGTTTGAATTGCACCAATTGTTAATGGAAGATTGTAGTTTTCTATAATTTTACCAGTAAAGATAATGTGTGTGCTCCAGAAAAATGCACCCATTATTATAAGCGCATCACCAGTTCTAACCGTTGCACTGTAAAAATTAGTTAGCAAATAACCTCCCATCACACAAAGAAGAACAGAAGGCCAAATGCTCCAGTGAATTGGTTTTTTATACATAAAAAAAATTATAAACGGGACCATTGGTACATAAAAAATAGTAAAGAATGCTGCATTGGCAACATCTGTATAGAGTAAAGCCACTTGTTGAAGTGCCGATCCCAAGAATAAAGATAGGCCTATTAAAAGAGCTAAGTTGGTAAATTCTTTTTGATTTCTTTGGACTGATTTTGAGATATTTTTTCTTTCAAAAATAAAAGCTAAAGGTGCTACTACTAAAAAGCCTACAAAAAACCTAACCGCATTAAAAGTGAAAGGACCAATGTCGTCCATTCCAGTATCTTGAGCAATAAAAGTTGTTCCCCATATGAATGTACAAAGTAATGCACAAAATAATGATGAGGTTTTTGACATTAAAATTTATACAGCTAATTTATAAGCAAAATTTTTGCCTAAATTTTCTTTTAGATCATTATTAAATCTAGCTGCTTCAGCTCCATCAATTATTCTATGATCATATGATAATGAAAGCGGTAACATTGTTCTTGTTTCAAATTTTCCATTGATAAAAATTTGTTTTTTTTGTGCTTTACCCACTCCTAGTATAGCGACTTCAGGATAATTTATTATTGGTGTAAAAAATGAACCTCCAATTCCTCCAAGACTTGTAATGGTCATAGATCCTCCAAAGAATTCCTTCTTATCTATTTTTAAATTTCTACATTCGTCGCTTATTGTTTTCAATTCATTGCTAATATATAAAATACTTTTATTGTCAGCATTTCTAATTTTTGGCACCATCAAACCATGTGGTGTGTCGACTGCAATTCCGACATGAAAATAATTTTTCATTGTTATTTTTCCATTTTCAATATCATCTATTGATGAGTTGAAACTAGGAAACTTTTTTAAAGATGCAACTAAAGCTTTAACAATAAAAGCTAAGGGAGTAATTTTTTTTCTTTCACCTGTGTACATATCAGTAAGTGAGGTTCTAAAATCCTCCATTTCAGTTATATCTGCTTCATCATGATTTGTTACATGAGGTATTGTAGTCCAAGAATTAACTAAATACGTAGAGGCTAATTTTTTAACCCTAGGCATATCTTTAACTTCAATTTCTCCAAAATCAGAATGGGAAAATTCACTAACAATTTTTTTAGGTTGAGCTTCAGTCTTATCTGAAGTTTTATTAATTTTAGAGGATACAAAATTTTTTACATCATCTTCTACAATTCTTCCTTGTCTTTCACTGCCAACTATCTCATTAATATTAATCCCAAGCTCTCGGGCAAATTTACGTACTTTTGGGCTTGCAGATGAAGCTTCTGAATTGTCTTTTTTTATTAAATTTTGTGTTTGTATATCTTTTTTAATTTTTTCTTCTTGATTTTGATTTGTAATTGATTCTGCTTCTTTAATAGTTTTTTGCTCTATACTCTTTTCTTCTTCTCTAGATTGCTCTACAGTTAATATTAAATCACCTTCTGAAATCCTATCTCCTACTTTAATTTTAATAGACTTAACCTTTCCGTCAAAAGAAGCTGGTATTTCAACACTAGATTTATCACTCTCAATTGTAATAAGTGGATCATTTTTAGATACTGACTGACCATTTGAAACTAATACTTCGATTACCTCAACGTCTTTAAATTCGCCAATATTTGGTACTTTAATCTCTTTATCTGACATCTTATAGTTTTGTTGGCATTGGTTTGCTGCCATCAATATTATACTTATTTATGGCTTCTTTAGCATATTTTGAGGCTATTAGTTGCTCTTTTGCTAGTACGCTAAGTCCATAAGCAACAATATGTTCTTTATCAACTTCAAAAAAATTTCTAAGATTTTTTCTAGTGTCACTTCTTCCATAACCATCTGTACCTAAAGAATAAAAACTTTTATTAGTATAAGGTCTGATTTGATCAGAATTCATTCTCATATAATCTGAAGCTGCCAAGATTGGGCCTTCGGTTTTTCCTAAACACTGCTCTACAAATGAAACCTTTTGTTCTTTATCAGGATTTAAAAGATTATACCTCTCAACTTCCATACCATCTTTTCTCAACTCGTTAAAACTAGTGACACTCCAGATTTCACTATCTATCTGATATTCATTTTGAAGGATTTCTGCTGCAGCCATCATTTCTCTCAATATTGTGCCTGATCCTAAAAGTTGAATCTTAGTTTTTTTATATTTGTTGAACTCTTTAATTTTATACATTCCTTTAAGAATTCCTTCCTCACAATTCTTATCTTTTGGTATGCTTGGATGTGAATAATTTTCATTCATGGTTGTGATATAATAAAAAACATTCTCATTTTTTTCATGCATTCTTCTCAAACCTTCTCTAAAAATAACAGCTAGCTCATAATGAAAAGTTGGGTCGTATGTCACACAGTTTGGTATTGTTGAGGCTATCAAGTGACTGTGTCCATCCTGGTGTTGTAGTCCTTCACCAGCTAAAGTAGTTCTTCCAGCTGTTGCTCCAATTAAAAATCCTCTAGCCTGACTATCTCCACCTGCCCATGCAAGGTCACCTATTCTTTGAAAACCAAACATAGAATAAAAAATATAAATTGGTATCATTTCAATATCATGATTAGTGTAGGAAGTCGCAGCAGCAATCCATGACGACATTGCTCCAGCTTCATTAATTCCTTCTTCTAGAACCTGTCCAGTTTTCTCTTCTCTGTAAGAAGATAACTGAGCAGAATCTTCTGGTTCATACTTTTGACCTTCGTGTGCATATATTCCTATTTTTTGAAAAAATCCTTCCATACCAAAAGTTCTTGCTTCATCAGGAATAATTGGAACTAATCTGGGTGAAATATTTTTGTCTCTTAATAAATTTGTAAACATTCTGACTAATGCCATGGTTGTAGACATTTCTTTTTCACCCGTTGATACTTTCATAAAATCAAAAATATCTTTTGCTGGTGCTTTAATAGGTTTTGAATATGTTGTTCTTTCAGGTAAGAAACCACCAAGTCTCATTCTCTTTTCTTTAATATACTTAATCTCTAATGATTTTTCATCAGGCTTGAAATACTCAACATTTTTTACTTGTTCATCTGTTAATGGGACATCAAAACGATCTCTATAATATAGCAAATCATCTACATCTAATTTTTTAGTTTGATGAGTAGTGTTAACACTTTCACCTGTTTTTCCCATACCATAACCCTTAATGGTTTTAGCGATTATAACCGTTGGGCTACCTTGGTTTTTTGATGCCTGGTCGTATGCTGCATAAACTTTATGAGGATCATGACCACCTCTATTTAATCTCCAAATATCTTTATCTGATAAACTAGAAACTAGCTCTTGAGTCTCTGGGTACCTCCCAAAAAATTTTTCTCTAACATAAGCTCCATTTCTAGCTTTCATTGCTTGGTATTCACCATCAACAGTTTCATTCATAGTTTTAACCAAGTGACCTGTTTTATCATTAGCAATCAATGAGTCCCAGTAAGAACCCCAAATTACTTTAATTACATTCCAACCAGCTCCTCTAAAACTTCCTTCTAGCTCTTGAATAATTTTTCCATTACCTCTGACAGGTCCATCTAATCTTTGAAGATTGCAGTTTACAACAAATATTAAGTTATCCAGTTTTTCCCTAGCTGCTAATCCTATTGCACCTAAAGATTCGGGTTCATCCATTTCTCCATCACCAAGAAATGCCCAAACTTTTCTACCTTCATCTTTAATTAATCCTCTGTTAATTAAATATTTCATATATCTCGCCTGATAAATTGCAAGCATAGGCCCTAGTCCCATTGATACAGTTGGAAACTGCCAAAACTTTGGCATCAACCAAGGATGTGGATATGAAGAAAGTCCACCTGGTTTTACCTCTTGTCTAAAACTATCTAGTTGTTTTTCATTTAATCTACCTTCTAAAAATGCTCTAGCATAGACGCCTGGTGCACTATGACCTTGAAAATAAACTAAATCACCACCAAATTTATTATTCTTAGCTCTCCAAAAATGATTCATTCCTACATCATAAAGTGTTGCTGCTGATGCAAAAGTACCTATATGGCCACCTAATTCAGGAAATTTTTTATTTGCTCTAACAACCATGGCTGCTGCATTCCATCTAATTAAAGATCTAATTCTTCTTTCAATATTCTGATCACCATTAGACTTAACTTCTGCCTCTGGTGGGATTGTATTTATGTAAGGAGTGTGTTGCGTATAAGGAATATTTGCACCCTCTCGATATGCTTTGTTAATTAATTCTTTTATCAAAAAATGAGCTCTTTGATTTCCATCTTTTTCAATAACTGCAGATAAAGACTCTAACCAATCTTGAGTTTCTAATGGATCAATATCATTGTCATTTGTAACCTGAATTGTTGTTTGCTTTTTTTCTATGTCTGGACTTTGTTGAATAGTTTCTTCTTTTTTTTCATTTTTTAAAACTGATTCTGCTTGTTTAATAATACTTTCTGTATCTTTAGGAATTGGCTTCTCTGAAGGGCTTTCTTTTGAAGACTCAATACTTAACAATAAATCCCCTTTAGAAACTTTATCACCCACTTTAATATTTACAGATTCTACCTTACCAGTGACTGTTGATGGAATTTCAACACTAGATTTATCACTTTCAATAGTAACAATAGGATCATTTAAGTTTATTTTATCTCCAACTTTTACTAAAAGTTCAATAACCTCAACTTTTTCAAATTCACCAATGTCTGGGACAAGTAATTTTTCACTCATTGTTTTAAATCGCTTTATACACCTAAAAAAAACTATATATCATGTTATTTTAACATATTAATTAGTATTTTGATGCAGGCATGTATTTTTATTGAACAAAAAACTTTGATATGTTGGATAAATTATTTAATTAAGGACCGCTGGCCAAATTGGATAAGGCGCTCGGCTACGAACCGGGAGATTCCAGATTCGAGTTCTGGGCGGTCCACCAAAAAGGATAAATAAAAATGTTAGATTGGCTACTAAAATCATCACTACAAAAATCAGTTATATATTTTTTTATAATTGTTTTTATAATTTTATTAATTTTAACTTTCGTACTATAAAGAGCTATGAGCAATGAATTTGAGCAAATAAGTATTAAACCTGGTTTTATGAAACACAATGGTGGAGTTTTATTTAAAATTGTATCTGAAACAGAATATGAATTCAAAACTACGATTAATGAAAATCATTTAAATGCTGCCGGGATAACTCACGGTGGTTATTTATCAGCCTTAATTGATGCAGGAGCGGGGACTGCTGCACATAGAGCATCTGGAAATGCACCTTGTGTAACTATTTCATTGGATTTAAAATTTATTGGTGCCTCTAAAGTAGGTGATATAGTTACTGGCTTTACAAGAATTCTTAAAAAGACCAATACACTAGTATTTTTATTTTGTGAGCTCAAATGTAATGATAAAATTATAACTTCAGCATCGGGGATATGGAAAATCTTAAAAATTAAACCATCTGATCTTGGTCCTGGTGGCTAATTTTAATTGAATTTAATTCTTAATTTTTTTATTCCTTATTTGTAAAATAAATATAGGGCTAATAACAATAAATCCAAAGATCATAGTTTTAATTCCTGGTGCAACAAAAAATAACGAAACAATTCCAATGATCCATCTTTCTAGGACAGAAAGTGATTTAAACCAGTAACCTGAAAATGCTATACCAATAAGAGCAATCCCTATCATTGCACCTAATAAAGTTATTAATAGAGTTATTAAATTAAAATCATCAGTTATCAAAAGTAAAGAAGGAGAAAAAACAAATACAAATGGCACTAATGCTTTCGCTATACCCAACCTAAATGCTGTATTACCTGTTTGGAATGGATTAGATTTTGCTATTCCTGACGCAGCATAGGCTGCTAATGCTACGGGTGGAGTAATATCAGCTAAGACTCCATAATAGAATACAAAAAAATGTGCCACTAATGGTTCAATATTTAATTGAGCTAGAGCAGGAGCTGCAACAGCCACAAGTATTATATAGGTTGCCGTAGTTGGAATTCCTGCTCCCATTATGATGCATGAAATTGCAATTAATATTAACGAAAAAAATAAAGTAAGTTCTTCCAATGAAAAATAAGAGATAGGCCAAATATTTCCAAAAAAACTTCCTATATCTCCTGCTGTTTGCAAAACAACAAATCCTAATCTAAAACCCACACCTGTTAAGGTAACCACACCTACAATTATACCAACACAGATAGCAGCCGCACCAACAGCAAGAGTATTTTTTGCTCCTGAGGCAAAACAATTAAACAAATCTTTTAAAGTAAGTTTATTTTTAGGTTTTAATATACCCACTACTACACACGATATAATTGCATATATTGCTGCAAAGTCTGGTGTCTTTCCAGATAAAATAAAATATACCAAAATAAAAAGAGGTATTAACGAAAGCCAATTTTCTTTTAATACATAAAAAAATTTAGGCATCTCTTTATCTTCTAATCCTCTTAGCCCTAATTTTTTTGCCTCAAGATGAACCATGATAAAAATTCCAAAATAATGAAGAAGTGCAGGAATTAATGCTGCCGCCAAAATATCTTTAAGGGGTATCTCTAGATACTCAACCATAATGAAAGCTGCAGCACCCAATATTGGAGGAGTAATTTGACCACCTGTTGAGGAGGCTGCCTCTACCGCTCCTGCAAAATGCGCAGGATAACCAATTTTTTTCATAGCAGGAATTGTCAATGATCCCGTTGTAACTGTGTTTGCTATAGATGAGCCTGAAATAGTTCCCATAAAAGCTGAAGAAAATATTGCAACTTTTGCTGGCCCACCTGAAAACCTTCCCGCTACAACCATTGCTAAATCAATAAACAATTTTCCAAGACCCACTCTTGTTGCCAAAACACCAAATAAAATGAATAGAAAAACATATTGAGCCATAACACCAACGGCAATGCCATAAACACCCTGATTTGTTATATAAATATGATTAACAAAACCCAACCAACTTGTTCCTCCGTGCTTCAAAGCACCAGGAGCTAAAGGCCCAAAAAGAGCAAATAGAGTAAAAATTATTGCAATAATTGGGAGTGTCGGACCAACAGAACGTCTTGCAGCTTCTAGAGTTAAAATTATTAATACTGAACCAATAAAAACATCTAGCAACCCTGGGTTGCCCACTATACTTGCGAGTTCTTTAGATGGAAGAAATGGTAAGTATAAAGCCGAACCGACTGCTAAAAATGCAAATATATAATCTAAAATAGAAATATTTTGAAAATAAAAATATCCTTTATTAGTTTTGTTTAAATCTTCTTTTTTATTCCAGCCAAATAATAAAAAAACTAAAGCTAACACAAATGAAATATGAATTCCTCTATGCAGAACTTCTCTTACCAGACCGAAACCAGAGGCCCAAAAATGATAGACCGACATTAAGACTAATAGTAATGAAACTAATACTTCGAGTTTTACACCTAATTTTCTAAACGAAAGTTGAGGATCATAATTTTTTTCGATTTCTTCTAATTCTTTTTCTGTCGGGATTTGATTGTTCATAAAAAAACCCTGGGTTTTAGGCCCAGGGTTTAATGTGTTATTTATTTAATTAAACCTGCTTCTTTATAGAAACGTTCTGCTCCAGGATGCAATGGTACACCAACACCTGCCAAGGCAGTATCTGGTGTAATTGTTTTTCCTTTTGAATGTCCAACATCCATCAACTTACGAGACTCGGCGTTCCACAAAGCTTTAGTAATATTGTAGATTAAGTCATCGTTTTCTTTTGCAGATGTAAACCATTGTGCACCTACAGCTACAGTGCTAGTTGATTTAACACCTTCATAAGTGCCTTCTGGTATTGAGCTTTGAGAAAAGAAACCATGCTTATCAGTTAATTTTTTTGCTCCAGCACCATCAATTGGAATCAACTTTATTGAAACAGAAGATGCTAGCTCTACTAATGCACCAGTAGGATATCCAGCAACTACAAAAATTGCATCAACTTTTCCGTTTCTTAAAGCGTCCGTTGCAGCATTACCTTTTAATGCTTCAGCTTGTACATCTTTTTCACTAAGACCATTTGCTTCTAATATTAAAAGTGCATCCACATATGTTCCTGAACCTGGCTCATCTAATGATACCTTTTTTCCTTTTAAATCTTTTACAGATTTAATTTTGCTTTTCTTTAAAGTAACTAAATGAATGTGCTCTTCAAATAAAGCAGCTATTGTTCTTAAATCTTTGGCAGGCTCTTTACCTTCCATAGTTCCAGTTCCAGTATAAGCCCAATAAGCAACATCAGATTGTGCAAATCCTGAATTTCTTAAACCAGATATAATTGCATTTACGTTATCCACTGATCCTCTTGAAGAAACAGCTGATGCAATTAAACCATCAACACCACAACTTCCGCCTTTGCCACATTCTCTTGATCCTGGAGGTTTAGAAATTGCATTAGCAATCATTCCTCCAACTGGATAATAAGTATATGCCGTTCCACCAGTGCCTATTGTAAAGAAAGAAAGATCAGCAGAATAAGTTTTTCCTGCAAAGCTAACCATCACAAATAATATTATGGAAAATTTTTTAAGTAAGTTTTTAAACATTTTTTCTCCTAGTTATTTTTATATTTAAAATACAATACAATAAACTTAGCTAAACTAAAATACTAATAGCCAAGTTCTTTTAGATTCTTGTATTTTGTGAGCTTAAATGTAATGATAAAATTATAACCTCGGCATCATTTATATGGAAAATCTTAAAAATAAAACCATCTGATCTTGGTCCTGGCAGTAATTATTCTTTTCTTCTATAATTCAAATAACCAAATATAATTAACAATAAAATCGCTATTGGGTAAATAATTCCTTTATTTGGTCTATCTGCATTTTCTATTTTAAATTCGCTTATATAATCACCAGTTTCAAAACCATCTTTTTTAGCTTTCCCATTCCACTGTAATGTATCAACAATAACTCTATTTTTGTCTCTAATTAAACTAATTCCATATTGCTCTAAACTATAATCTGTTTCAAAAGTATTCTTTTTGATTACAAATAATTTGTATCTTTCACCATAATTGCTTGGACGTGTTACTTTAAATCTAGCTTCCTTATTAGAATCTAACTTCATTAAATGAATTTTGTTAATATCCCTATAATTATATTTAGGATAAAATTTATTTAAAATAAATTCTGGGGCTAAGAGTGAAATAGAGATTAATAAAAAAATTATTATCTCGTACCATCTTAATCTATTAATAAACCAAGCTTGAGTTGCAGAAGTAAAAACTAATATTCCTATCAAAGAAGTGATGATTACCAGTAGTCCATGCCACACATTTTCAATGCCTATCAATAACAATTCGTGATTAAATAAAAATACGATAGGTAAAATACCTGTTCTTAAACTGTACCAAAAAGCTTGCAGACCAGTTTTAAGTGGATCACCTCCTGAAATAGCAGCTGCCGCATATGATGCGAGACCAACTGGAGGAGTGACATCAGCCATCAAGCCAAAATAAAAAACAAACAAGTGAACCGCTATAAGTGGAAATACAAATCCCGATGCGTTTCCAACGTCAACCAATACTGTTGCCATTAATGAAGCCACTACAACATAATTTGCAGTGGTTGGAAGACCCATACCAAGTATCAGACATAAAATTATTGTTAAAAATAGTAAAATAACAACATTATCTTTTGCAATAAACTCTATAACTATAATTAAATTTGTACTTAACCCTGTTGAGCCAACAGCTCCAACTATTATGCCAGCTGTTGCTATTGCTATTCCAACACCAACCATATTTAAAGCACCTTTTTCAAAACCAACTATTGTCTGATTAAACCAAGTTTTTATTGCTAATTTAAAATTAGGATTTTTAAACAATATATAACCAAGGTTTACAATTATTAATGCAACCGTTGCAAAAAATATTGAGTATGAAGCGGTAAACCTTAAATAAACGAGCATGTACACTAAAACAAAAATAGGTATTAAAAAATGTAATCCTGATAAAAACGTTTTCTTTAAATTTGGAATATCAACATCATCCATTCCTTTTAAATTTAATTTTAAAGCTTCAAGATGGGAAATATAAAACAATGCCACATAAGAAATAATTGCTGGCAAAAATGCATGCTTAACGACCTCAAAATAAGTCACTCCTAAAAAACTTGCCATCACAAATGCTGCAGCTCCCATTACAGGCGGCATTAATTGTCCATTAACTGATGATGATACCTCTATAGCACCAGCTTTTTCTTTAGAAAAACCAGTTTTTTTCATAATTGGAATTGTAAAAGTTCCAGTTGTAACTGTGTTTGCAATTGAAGATCCTGAGATTAGACCAGTCATTCCAGATCCTAAAATTGCTGCTTTTGCAGGTCCTCCTCTCATTTTGCCAACCATGGCAAAAGCTAGGTCTAAAAAATATTTACCTCCACCTGCTGTTTCTAGAAGCGCTCCAAATAAAACAAATAAAAAAATGAAATCTACAGAAACACCTATAGGAATTCCAAATATAGCTTCTTGATCAAGCCACTGAAATCCAACTAATCTATTTAGTGAAAGCCCACCATGAGAAATTATTTCTGGTGCATATCTACCAAAATATGAAAAGAGTAAAAAACAAACTGCAATAATAACTAGAGGTAATCCAAATACTCTCCTGGTTGCTTCAATTAATATTAAAATTCCACAACTTCCAATAATCAACTCAACTGGTAAATTAAATTTTTCCCAAATTGTAACTGTTAAAAGAATCCCCCCCCTATCAACTAATTGGTCATAAAAAAAATAAATATATAAACAACAAAATGCAGCAATAAAACTAATTAGAATATCAAATATAGAAATTTTTTTTCTTTTAGAAATTGGATAAATTAAAAAAGCTAAAGTTAAAGCAAAACCTAAGTGAATAGCCCTAGCTGGAAGTCCTTTAAACATTCCAATATCAAACATAAAAGGAAATGGAGATGCATACCAAAGTTGAAATAATGACCAAATAATTGCAATACTTCCAACAATTTTTAAATGTAGTCCAGCAAGATTTCTAGTGGGAGATAAATCCTCACTAATCTTACTTTCTACTTTACTCTTAATGCTTTGATTCATTTTTAAAATGATACTCTATAACAAAAAAAAGGCCCGATAAATATATCAGGCCTTTTAATTTAATTAAGGAGTTGGATTACATTAATCCAGCTTCTTTATAATATTTAATTGCACCTGGGTGTAATGGAGCTGACAAACCATCAGCAACCATATCTTCTTTTTTTAAAGAAGAAAAAGCAGGATGTTGTTTTTTGAAATCATCAAAGTTTTCAAAAACTGCTTTTACTACTAAATAAACAAGATCTGCTTCAACAGCATTACTAGTTACAACAGTAGCCTTAACACCAAAAGTAGTTACATCTTTTTTCTGTCCTGTGTAAGTTCCTTTAGGGATTACAGCTTTAGCATAATAAGCAGCACCATCAATTAGTCCTTGAACTTCAGGACCTGTTAAGTTGATAGGCAAAGCTTTTGCTCCACAAGAAGCTGCATTTTCCATTGCTCCATTTGGAAATCCTACTGAATAACCAAAAGCATCAATCTTACCATCACATAAAGCTTTTACTTGCTCAGATGAAGTCAGCTCTGTAGTAGATTTAAAGAAGCTATTATTAACTCCCTTTGCATCCATTAGCACTTCCATAGTTCCTCTTTGACCTGAACCAGCGTTACCAATGTTTACAACTTTTCCTTTAAGGCCAGCAAAATCTTTAACTTTTGCTTTTTTTCTTGCCCAAATTTGAAAAGGTTCGTTGTGTACTGAAAAAACAGCTCTTAAACCGTCAAACTTTTTTCCTTCCCACTTGCTTGATCCATTTACAGCATGATATTGCCAGTCAGACTGAGCTACACCAAATTGAAATTCACCAGCTGCGATTTGACCAATATTATAATTCGATCCACCAGTTGAAGGCGCAGTACATCTGTAAGCTTTATCTATACCTTTTTTTCTTCCGTGTTCTTTAGCAATTGCTGATTTGTGCAACATTTTGCAAATTGCGTTACCAGTTTGGAAATATACTCCAGTTGGTCCGCCCGTTCCTATCGTGAAGAACTCTGCAGATTTTGCAACACCAGTAAAAGATAAAGATGCAACAAAAATTAGTAGAGCACTTGATAGAGATGTTATTATTTTTTTCATATTCTCTCCTCTATATCGTTATTTTTATTAATTAAATTTAACAGTAATTAAGGGAGTATGTATAGCTGGTAGTTATGTTGATGTTGACCATTTTTTTAACTTGTCCACACCTTCAATAATCTTCGGCGCAAGTTTTAAAATTAAATTTTTATCGATTGCTTGTCCATTTTGGGTCTGTTTCATAAACTCTTGGCCATCAAAGTCTGTAAAGCTTAATCTTGCTAGCATTTTATTATTATCAAAACCAAAATCCGATCCTGGTAATAACGCTACACCGGTCTCTTTTAAAATATTGCCACACATTTCTGACGATGTATTAAATTTTTTATTTAAAAATTCTGGCATAAGATAAAAGCCTCCTTGAGGTTTATTAATTAAAATCTTGTTTGATTTTAGATTTTCATAAACATAATTACCAACTGCTTTAAGAATATTTTTAGAACTATTTATATATTTGCTATGATCACTTGTATAAGCAGTAATAGCCGCATATTGAATTGGTGCACTGACAGCTGAAAAAGTTTCACTAGCTAAAATATTAATTGAATTTTTTAAAATATTTAAAGAATCTGGAACTATAAAATAACCCAATCTCCAACCACCTGCTCCACACCATTTACTTAAACCTGTGCTTATAATAGTTTTTTCAGGACAAAAACTAGAAATAGATTTGAAACCTTCCTCAAAGCTTAATTCAGAATAAATTTCATCTGATAAAATAATAAGATTATATTTTTTAGCAATTTCACTAATTTCTTCTAAATTTTTACAAATCTGCCCAGATGGATTATTTGGTGAATTCAAAAATAATAGATAATTTTTATTCTTATCTTTTAAAATAACCTCTTCAATTTCAGAGCTAGTAGGAAACCAATTGTTTTCTCTTTTTGTTTGAATTGATTGAATTTTATTTCTTCCAAGAATTGCTTGTGGAGCGTAAGAAACCCAACTTGGTGCTGGCAATATTATTTCTCCATCAAACAAAACATGTAGTAAAAACATTAATTCTTTTGAACCCGGACCTATAATTACATTTTCAGATTTATAATTATAATTTTTTTTAGCTGATGTATATTTTGCAATAGCCTCTCTTAGCTCATTAAGGCCTTGCATCGGTAAGTATTTATTTTGATAAGCGTTATTTTTTAACGCATTAACAATATCAGTTGGAATTTGAAACGGAGATTGGCCAAATCCAAATTTAAATATTTTTTCACCTTTATCCTCTAGCTTTCTAGAGGTTTCATTAATTTTTAAAGTAGAGGATGGCTCTAAACCTTTAACTATATTTTTTAACATTTAATAATTTAATTCCTTTAAATTTTTATACTGTTCTAAAACTTGCGGATTTGCTAGTGCTTCTTTATTTTTAATTTCGTTTCCTTCTATTGTGTTTTTTACAGCTAATTCAACTATTTTTCCATTTTTAGTTCTTGGAATATCATCGACTACTATAACTTTAGATGGAACATGTCTTGGAGATACATTTTTTCTAATTTGTATTTTAATTTTTTTTAACAAAACTTCATTAAATGCATATTTGGAATTTAAGACTATGAATAGAATAATTCTAACATCATTATCCCAAGCTTGACCAACAGCAATAGATTCTTTGACTTCTATAAACTTTTCTACTTCAGAATATATTTCAGCAGTTCCAAGCCTCACCCCTCCAGGGTTGAGTGTCGTATCTGATCTACCATGAATAATGAAACCGCCACTTTTTTTTATCTCAGCATAGTCACCATGATACCATGTATTTAAAAAATTATTAAAATATGCATTTTTAAATTTAATATCATTTTTATCATTCCAAAATTTTAAAGGCATTGAAGGGAAAGGGTTTTTACAAACTAACTCTCCTTTTTTATTTTTTAAAGATTTACCCTTCTCATTAAAAACATCAACATTCATGCCTAATCCTTTATTTTGTATTTCACCTAAAATTACCGGTTGGAATAAATTTCCTAAAACAAAACAAGAAACAATGTCTGTACCTCCAGATATAGAAGATAAATGAACATTTTTTTTTATGTTCTTGTAGACATACTTAAATCCATCATTTGATAATGGAGATCCGGTAGAACAAATTGTTCTTAATTTTGATAATTTATACTTATATTTTAAAGTAGGCTTAAATTTACGAAGAGCATCAACATATTTTGCACTAATACCAAATAAAGTAATTTTTTCTTTTTCAGCAATTTTTAATAATAAGTCTTCTTTTTTGTACATCGGTGATCCATCAAATAAAACAATAGACGCCTTAGAAGCTAAGACACTTACCAGCCAGTTCCACATCATCCATCCACAAGTGGTAAAATAAAAAACATTATCACCTTCTTTAATATCGCAATGGAGTTGATGCTCTTTTTTATGTTGAAGCAAAACTCCTCCACTCCTATGACATATACACTTTGGCTTTCCAGTAGTTCCACTTGAATATAAAATTGCAAGTTCTTGCTCAAAATTAAACTTGGGAAACAGAATTTTCTCAGGTTCTTGTTTGGTTAGTTCACTCCACCTAATTACTTTTACTTTTTTAGTTGTGCATTTATTGTCTAAGTATTTTTCCCCTGGGTAATTAACAATAATAACATACTTGATAGAAGGTATCTCTTTTAAAATTAAAGGAACTCTCTCTAAAACATTTATTGTTTTTCCATTATAAAAATATTTATCTACTACAAATAAAACTTTAGGCTTGATTTGTGAAAAACGTTCTACTACACCTTTGACACCAAAATCTGGTGAACAAGACGACCATATTGATCCTAATAAAGAAGAGGCTATAAATGCTTCAACTGCCTCAATAGAATTGGGTAAATATGCTGCAACTCTATCTCTTTTTTTAATCTTAATATCTTTTAAAAATTTAGATATTTTACTCACGTTAATGTTTAGCTCATGCCAGCTTCTTTCTTCGCGAAAACCATTCTCGCTAATAAATGTTATTGCTTTATCTTTATTATTTTTTGAAAGTAAATTTTCTGCAAAATTTAACTTTGAATTTGGTAAAAATTTATTTTTATAGAATGTTTTTGATTTTTTCATTCTTAATTTACTCTTAAATCCTTTGATTTCTGAAAAATCCCAAACAGAACTCCAAAAATTACCAGGGTTTTTAATGCTCCATTTTAAAATATTTTCATATTTTTGATTAAAGTTTTTTTTGAATTTTTTTGAAATAAATTGCTCATAATTCGATAGCAGAGAATTTTTTTTCTGATCAGATGATGCTTCCCACAATTTTTGTTTCATAATTTTACTACAAAATACTAATACAGAATTATTTTTAATTATGTTAACCTAATAACTAAATAAATGATAAATGAGAACTTTTTCCTCTACGATTCGGTCATGTTTTAGTCTATTTTTGTTCTTTATGAGTAACAACATGTGGTGGAATAAAAATTAAAGGTACCATTAATAGAAATGTCTAAAAATAAAATTACAGCTGTTCTTGGTCCAACAAATACTGGAAAAACCTACCTTGCAATAGAAACTATGCTTTCCTTTGATTCGGGCATGATTGGTTTTCCTCTGAGACTGCTTGCGCGTGAGGTATATGACAAAATTATTAAAAAAATAAGTGTAGATAAAGTTGCCTTAATTACTGGTGAAGAAAAAATAATTCCTGCAAATGCAAAATATTTTCTTTGTACTGTTGAGTCTATGCCAATCAATAAACATTTAGATTTTGTTGGGATAGATGAAATACAAATGTGTGCGGATCATGAAAGAGGCCATATTTTTACTGATAGATTATTAAACCTTCGAGGAGAAAAATTAACAATGCTTATGGGCTCAAGCACTATTAAAAATATAATAAATAAGCTAGATGAGGATACTGAATTTATAGACAGAGAAAGACTTTCTAAACTTTCCTATGTAGGCTATAAAAAAATTTCACGGATAAATAGAAAAACAGTAATAATAGCTTTTTCAACAGAAGAAGTTTATGCAATTGCTGAACTTGTTAGAAGACAAAAGGGTGGAGCAGCTATTGTTATGGGTTCATTGAGTCCTAAAACAAGAAATGCCCAAGTTCAATTATTTCAGTCTGGAGATGTTGATTTTCTTGTTGCAACTGATGCAATTGGAATGGGAATTAATATGGATTTAGAAAATGTTTTTTTTTCAAATTTAAAAAAATTTGATGGAAGAAAGTTAAGACGTCTTAACATGTCTGAAATTGGACAAATTGCTGGAAGAGCTGGTAGATATTTAAATGATGGAAATTTTGGAATTACTGGTGATTGCAAAGAAATTTCAGCAGAAGAAATTGAGCTACTTGAAAATCATAAATTTGAAAAAATTCAAATGCTTTTTTGGAGAAATTCTAATTTAAATTTTAATAACTCTTTGAGCTTAATTAAATCACTTGAAGAAAAACCTAATAGAAATTGGTTAAGAAAAATACATGAGTGTGGAGATGAAAAACTTTTAAAATATTTTTTAAAAGACATGGAAGGTCATAATATTAAAAATAACCAAGAAACATTAGAATTGCTTTGGGAATGTTGTCAAATTCCTGATTTTGTAAAAAAAACTTATGGCAACCATCTTGAGGTGGTTAGTAAAGTTTTTAGTTTTTTAAATGGTAAAGAAGGCAAAATTACCAGTAATTATATGAGGTTGCAGTTAATAAAGTTAGATAAATTAGAGGGAAATGTTGATTCTTTATCAAATAGAATTGCAAATGTAAGAACTTGGTCATATGTTTCAAATAAAATTAATTGGGTTGAAAGTCAAAGTTATTGGATTGAAAAAACAAAATTATTAGAAGATAGGTTGTCTGATAGGCTACATGAAGAGCTTACTAAAACATTTATCGACAAAAGAGCCAGTGTGCTTGCAAGAGGATTAAAACAAGATATGGAATTCAAAACTCAGATAATGGAAGATGACAAAGTAATAATTGATGAACAGTTTATTGGTGATTTAAAAGGTTTGAGATTTGAGATGGACTTAAAAGCTGGTGCACTTGAAACTGATATCAAATCATTAAAAAAGCAGCAAGACAAACGGTAGGTCCGGAACTACAAAAAAGAATTCAATCTATTATAGATACAAAATTAATAGAAATTAAAGATGATTTTAAAATTTATTGGAAAAATTTTCCGATTGCTAAATTAATCCCTGGTAAGGACTATCTAAACCCAGACATATTTTTAATAGTAGATGATATTTTAGAAAATGATGATAAACAAAAATTATCAGAATTTATTGAAAAATGGATTAAGGAAAGAATAAATCTAGTATTAAAAAGTCTGATTGATTTAAAAAATTTAAAGGAAAGCAATTCATCAATTAAAGCTTTAGCCTATCAATTATATGAAAATAATGGTGTGATTAAAAGAGAAGTAGTGACTGAATATTTAAAAAAACTTGGTCAAGATGAGAGGAAAACTTTAAGAGATTTAGGCGTAAAATTTGGTAGATATCATATTTTTTTATTTAGACTGTTGAAGCCTGAAGCTGTTTCCTTAAGAACCTTGCTGTGGAAAAACTTTAATCAAAAAAACTTTGATCTAACTCCTCCTACTTTTGGCTTAAATTTCTTAGATGATAAAAATATAAAAAATAAAAACTTTATGCTTCTTTGTGGCTTTGAAAATTTCGGAAATTATTTTGTTAGAATAGATATTTTGGAAAGATTGTTTGTACAAATCATAAATTCTGACCCCGAAAAAGGTAAAGAAATCAAACTCGTTCCTGGGATGCTTAATTTATTAGGATGTAGCAAGGAAAACTTTAAAAAATTGATTGAAAAAATGAATTATAAAATATTAGAAAAAGATAAGGATATTTATTTTAAATATAGTCCACAGAAACAAATTAAAAAAAACTTTAAAAAGACAACTCCTTTAAACAACCCATTCGAAGTATTAAAAAATTTAAATTTAAATTAATGATCAGTTTTTTTAAAAATAAAAAAAAAGATAAAGTAAATGATAATAAATTTTATTATAATATTGCAGCTCTATTAATCCATGCAGCAAAAATTGATGAAAATTATGAGGAGAAAGAGAAAGAAATCATTAAAAGAACTTTAATCAGATTGGGGCTAGAAATCTCAGATGTAGATAGTTTAATTTCAGAAGCAGCAACTATTGAAGAAAATTCAAATCAAATATTAGGTTTCACAAGAGAGGTTAAAAATGCCCCTCTGTCAGATAAGATAAAAATTGTTGAATCTTTATGGGAAATTATTTATTCAAATGACAATGCAGATATATATGAGACAAATTTGATGAGAAGACTTGCTGGTTTATTATATATAGATACAAAAACTATGGGTGACTTAAAAGAAAAAGTAAAAAGAGAATTAAAAAAATGACATACATTGTTAATGACAAATGTATTAAATGTAAATTAATGGACTGTGTAGAAGTTTGTCCAGTTGATTGTTTTTATGAGGGCAAAAATATGCTTGTAATTAAACCGGAGGAGTGTATAGATTGTGGCGTTTGCGAGCCAGAATGTCCAGTTGATGCTATAGTAGCAGATACAGAGTCTGGAAGCGAAAAATGGCTTGAATTAAATACTAAGTATTCTGAAATCTGGCCAAATATAACTGTTAAAAAAGATCCTCCCGAGGACAACGAAAAATATAAAAATGAAGAAAACAAGTACGACAAATATTTTAGCGAAAATCTTTAAAAAAACACCTGAAAAAAAAGCAAAAAAAAAGACTGTAGCTAAGGTAAATAAAAAACCTACCCCTCCAAAAGTAGCTAAAAAAAATATTCTTGTTAAAAAATCTAAAGTAGCAAAACAAACTACAGCAAAAGTTAAAAAAAATTTAAAAACTGTTACTACAAAGAATGCTCCACTAAAAGTAGAAGAAAAAAAAGATAATTTGAGAATTTCTAAAAGTAATGAAGTTAAACCTGAAATTAAAAAAGTAAAGAAACAGGAAACAGAGAAAAAAGAATACAAGGTTAAAGACTATGTTGTTTATCCAAAGCATGGTGTTGGACAAATTACCGAATTCAAAAAAATTAATATTGGTGGTATTGATGTTGAAACATATGTACTTAAGTTTGAAAAAGATAAAGCTAATGGAATGGTTCCAGTAAACAAACAGTCTCATCTTAGACCGTTGGCAACTATTAATCAGGTTAATAAATGTATAACTATTTTAAAAAGTAAACCAAAAATTAAAAGATCAATGTGGAGTAGAAGAGCACAAGAGTATGAGTCTAAAATATCTTCAGGTAAAATTTACGAGCTTGCTGAAGTTGTTAGGGATTTAAACAAAGGTGATGATCTCATGGTTGATCAGTCTTACAGTGAAAGACAACTTTTTGAGAAAGCCTATGAAAGAATCTTATCAGAATTCCAAATAGTAATGGGAGTGTCATTAGAAGATACACAAAAAAAATTAGATAAAGCATTAAAGAGAAACCTGGAGGGGCAAGCAAAAGCTACTGTCGCTCCTACCAAGCTTGTAGAGACAGAAACATCTGAAGCTGAGCCAATTACTGATACTGAAGACTAAAAATTAGGCAAAAAAAAACGCCTCTCACACAAAATTTTATGAGAAGCGTTTTTTGAAAAGATTAAGATACTATCTTTTTCTTTTCTTAGCTTTTTTAGCTTTTTTAGCTTTTTTCTTAGTTTTCTTTGCAGCTTTTTTTGCTTTTTTCTTTGTAGCCATCTTTAGCTCCCTGTTTAAGTTAAACGAATCAAAGTGATTCGTTGTTAACTTATTTTTATTTTTTTATACAAGTGATGTCAAATCTTTAATTAAAGAACAATTTAATGTTTTTTTTTCTATAATAGTTTTTTTTCTTTATATTTTATTAAGTAAAAAAAGTTATATTTTATGCGACTTATAATCTGCTTAAAAATAAAATTAAAAAAGTTTTTCAAATTCTTTTTTATAATCTTTTATAATTTTATATCTTTTTAATTTTAAAGTAGGCGTCATCATGTTATTTTCAATTGTAAATTGATCTTTAATTATAAAAAACTTTTTTATTTTTTCTATATTGGATAAATTTTTATTTATTTTGTCTATCTCTTGTTGAATTTGCTCTTGGGTAATATTTTTATATTTCTGGCTTAAAACTATTAGGCTAACTAAGTATGGTTTGTTATCACCATAAACTAAGCTTTGCTCAATAAAATCATTTTTATTTAGATCATTCTCAATTTTAATTGGTGAAATATTATCTCCGCCAGGAGTTATTATTATGTCTTTTTTTCTATCTGTTATTTTTAAAAATTCTCCATCAAATTCTCCAATATCACCAGTATACAACCATCCATTTTTTAAAACTTTTTTTGTTTCTTCATCATTTTTCCAATAACCAAGCATAACGTTTTCTCCTTTAACAAGTATTTCACCATCATCTGCAATTTTAACTGAATTTCCCTTAAATGGCTTCCCGACTGTCTCAACTTTAATTTCATCTATGGAGTTACAACTTACCACTGGAGATGCTTCGCTTAAACCATACCCTTGCAATGTTGGTAGTCCAATAGCATTTAAAAATGAACCTACTTCTTTATCTAAAGCTCCACCTCCAGAAATAAATGCCTTTAAGCTCCCTCCAAATTGATTTTTAATTTTTTTTCTTACCAACTTTTCGCATATCCAATTAATGAAATTTTCTATTAGTGAAAGTTTTTTTTTATCTAATTTTTTTCTGCCTAAATTAACTGTTTGATTAATTAATAATTTTTTTAACCCTTTGGCTTTATCAAATGTTGTATTAATTTTTTGGTATAAATTTTGATAAAACCTTGGTACTGCAGTCATTATTTCTGGCGAACAATCGCCCATATTTTGAATTAATTTCTCTATGCTTTCAGCATAAAATACTCTCGCTGCAACTACTATTTGTACAAACTGAACAGTGTGTTCGTATGAGTGTGAAAGTGGAAGCCAAGTCAAAAACTTTGGTTTATTTGAAATAAATGTTTTTAGCAAATCATAAGCACCTTCGCAGTTATTTAGAATCCCTCCATGACTTAACATGACACCTTTTGGATTTCCCTGAGTTCCAGAAGTATAGATTATGCAAGCAACATCCTTTCTTTGAATTTTTAAATCAAAAAAATTTAAATAATTACAGTTCTCTTTCTTAAATATTTCATTAGTTTTTAAATATAATTCTTTATTAAAATTATCAATATGCTCGAAAAAAATTATTTTTTTAATAAATTTTTTGTTAGGAATAATATTTCTAATCTTTTCAAATTGTGTTTTGTCTGAAATAATGAGAATTGCTGGAGTGCAGTCATCGATTATGTATTCATAGTCTCTTTCTGAGTAGGTTGTGTAGGCAGGAACTGTTATCCCCCCGGAAAGCATGATAGAAAGGTCAGCTATCATCCACTCAGGTCTATTTTCAGATATTAACAAGCATCTATCACCCTTTTTAATATATTTTGATACCTCTTCTGATAATTTATTGATATTAAAATAAACATCTTCCCATGAATATTTTTTTTTAGGTTCTTTTAAGGATTGTAAAAAAATACTTTCTTTATCCTGTCTTTGATATTGATCATAAAATAACTCTAATAAATTATTAATTTTGTTTATTTGCATACAATATTGGTGGGCGAAGAGAGAATCGAACTCTCACTTCTTGCAAAACACGATTTTGAGTCGTGCGCGTCTACCAGTTCCGCCATTCGCCCTAATTTTTCATTATTATAACTATTAAATTAAATAGTATAAGAACTTAATTTATATTAAAACCAAAAAATGTTTAATGAATTATATCAAAAATCTTTAGACTTAGCTGCTCACAAGCGTTCAAAAATATTTTTAGCAATTGTGTCTTTTGTGGAAAGTTCTTTTTTTCCTATTCCGCCTGACGTTATGATTGTACCAATGGTTGTTGCAAAGAAAAATGATTATCTAAAGATTTTTACAATCGCTACACTTTTCTCTACTCTAGGTGGAGCATTGGGCTACTTTATTGGTTCATATTTTTTAGATTTTGCAATGACTGTAATAAGTTTTTATAGTTATGAAGATAAAGTTCTTAGTCTTAAAGATAATCTAACAAAGGATACTGGATTTTATATTTGGTTGGCTACTTTATTTCTTGCTGGGTTTACACCGTTACCGTTTAAAGTTTTTACAATAACTAGTGGTATGATTGGTTTTAACTTATTCATATTTCTTATTATTTGCCTATTTTCTAGAGGTTTAAGATTCTTTATTGTTTCTTATCTATCATTTAAATTTGGCGATACATTTAATAAATTCATGAAAACAAAAGTTGCAATTTGGTTTACAATTTTAGGAATTTTAATTGTTATAATTTTTAGTGTGATATATTTTACTATTAAATAATATGTCTCAAATTAAAAATAAAATAACATTAAACTTAATTCTTTTATTTAATATTCTTGCTATCATAGCGGCATATTTTATTCAGTATGTATTGGGTCATCAACCCTGCAATTTGTGTTTAATTGAACGAATACCTTATATTTTCTCCATAATAATTATTTTAGTTTGTTTATTTTCTCAAAAATTTGAAAAAGTTTTTTTAATAATTTTAAGTTTAACATTTTTTACTGCAACTTTATTATCCTTTTACCATTTTGGAATTGAGCAAGGATTTATTAAGGAATCCTTAGTTTGCGATTTAAATAATCCAGACAATGAACTAACTAAAGAAGCTCTTTTGAATCAACTAAAAGCGTTGCCTGTGAGCTGTAAGGATGTAACTTTTAAAATTTTTGGTTTATCCCTTGCGACTTTTAATATTTTTATCAATTTGATATTGAGTGTTATAACAACAAAACTTTTTTTAACTTATGAAAAAAACAGATAAAAACAAAGTAAAAGAATTTATTAGAGTTGATCATGCTGGAGAACGTGGTGCAATTAAAATTTATGAAGGTCAGCTATTAGCTCTCAACACATTTGTAAAAGATGATAATTTAAAGAAAAAAATTGAAGAAATGAAAATTCATGAGAAGGAACATTGTGAATATTTTGAAAATGAAATCAAAAAAAGAAATATCAAGCCTACAAAATTTTTACCTTTATGGGATATTCTTGGTGTAGGACTAGGATTTGGTTCAACTATATTGGGGAAAAAAGCAGCTATGCTTTGTACTGCTTCAGTTGAAGAAGTTATAGACGAACATTATTCAAATCAAATTAAAGAGCTAAAGAATGATGAAAAAAAATTGAAAGAAAAAATTATTAAATTTAGAGAAGACGAATTGCTCCATAAAGATATAGCTTATGCAGAAGGGGCAACAAAAAAGGGTATGTACTCAATTTTGGATAAAATAATTAAAACAGGCTCAAAAATTGCAATAAATATATCTGAAAAGATATAATTAGGCTTCCAACTCAACATCCCAGTACAAATAATCCATCCAACTCTTGTGAAGAAAATTTGGTGGAAAGTGTTTGCCATTTTTATGCAGTTCTTCAGTGGTGGGCTGAAAAGGATCCCGATTGAGCGTCATATCTGAATTTTTTAACAATCTACCACCTTTTTTTACATTGCATGAAGAGCAAGCAGTCACAACATTATCCCAATTTGTTTGTCCTCCTCTAAATCTTGGCAGTAAATGATCAAATGTTAACTCTTGGTTGCTCCCACAATATTGGCATAAGAACTTGTCTCTTAAAAAAACATTAAACCTTGTAAAACTTGGATTAGATTGGGGTTTTATAAAACTTTTTAAAGCAATTACACTTGGTAACTTCATTTTAAATGACGGGCTTCTAATAATTCTATCATAATTACTTACTATAATTACTCTGTCTAAAAAAACAGATTTCACTGAGTCTTGCCAGCTCCATAAAGAAAGTGGATAGTAACTCAATGGTCTATAGTCAGCATTCAAGACTAATGCAGGACATTTTTCTAAAGAAAGATTTTGATTAGCAAAGAACATTAACAAAATTCTAACTGAAAAAAATTGTTTTATCAATAAATAGAATTCTATTAAATTTGAAAGTTATTTTTTATATAATCTAATGCTGCGCTTGAAGCTTCAACTGGAATATGATGTCCACAATTTTTTATTATTTTTGTTACAATTTCAATATCATTTCGAATTAAAAAATCCTTAGCTTCTAATAAAAAAGTTGGTGGAACAACTTCATCTTTATCTCCATGTAATAAAAGCATTTTTGTTGAAGATATTTTTCTTTTAATAAGGTCTTCCTGATTTATTATTTTTCCAGAAAAACCAACAATACAGTTGTAATTTTTACTGCTTGTTAGTCCTAGATTTATAGACATCATACACCCTTGACTAAAGCCTGATAAACAAATTTGTGAATTTTTTAAATCATATTCATTTTTAACTTCTTCAATAAATTGTTTAAGTTTTATTTCAGCTTTTTTAGACTGTGCTAAAATATATTCCGGATCATCTCTGGTTAAGTCAAACCATTGGTAACCAACTGGATTAATTTCACATTTTTCATGTCCGTTTGGACATAAAAAAACAGCATTAGGTAAGAATCTTTTCCAATTTAAGGTTAACATACTTATATCTTTTCCGTCTCCACCATATCCATGAAGTAAAATAATTGCACACTTAATTGCTATATTTTTTTCTGGTTTTATAATTGTAGTTGTTAGACAAAATGTCATAGATGTTTTATTATGTTTTTTTATTTAAAAAATATACTACAGTATAATTATGATTTCTGGAACCTTAGTAAAAATTCTTGGTATAGTACTTTTAATAGTTGTTGCTGTTGTATTAATTTTAGGAATTGGAACTCTATTTAAAGGTGGAGAGACTAGTAAAAAATATTCAAATAAACTAATGCAGTACAGAGTGCTTTTTCAATTTATAGCTATAATTGTTTTAGTTTGTTTTGCTTATTTTTTTAAAAATTAATTATAAAGCTTTAACCAATTAATAAATTCTTCATCATTAAAATCAATAGATCCCATAATCCGGACAAATTCTTTTCCTTTTTTATTAAATATAATAGTTGTAGGAACTCCTCTTAAAGAAAATTTCTTTGCCAAGGTAATAGGTGCATCAAAATAAATTTCTAAATTCTTAATATTTAGTTCTTTAAAAAAAGATTCAGTTTTGGATACATCTTCTTGACCAATATTTATTGGGAAGATTTTTAGGTTATTTAATTTAGTATTTGATTGAAGATCATCTAAAGATGGCATCTCATCTCTACAAGGAGCACACCACGTTGCCCAAAAATTTAATATCACCAGTTTTCCTTTAAAATCATCTAAATTAACGTTTTTTTGATTTATATCCTTAAAGATTACCTCTTCATATATTTTTGGATTTTTTATTAAAATTAAATTTTTTAAGTCAGGTTTTTCTAAGGCATAACTGAAATTGGTAGTTATTAGATAAATAAATATTATTAATAATTTCATACTAAATATGTATAATTAGTTATCATGGTAAAAAATAAAAACAATAACGCAATATGGGGCTCAAGAATAAAAAAAGATGCCTCCACATTGTTTCAAAAAGTGGGTAATTCAATAGATATAGATAAAAAACTTTTTAAAGAAGATATTTTGGGATCAACCGCACATGTTGAAATGTTATTTAAACAGAAAATTATTTCTTTTAAAATTAAAAATAAAATAATTTATGGACTAAACAAAATCGAAAAAGAAATTTTAAAAAATAAATTTGAATATAATAAGAAGTATGAAGATATTCATATGAATATCGAAAAAAGATTATTTCAAATTATAGGTGAAGAAGCAGGATATGTTCACACTGCAAGATCTAGAAATGATCAAGTGATTACTGATTTTAAAATGTGGACTATGTCAGCTACTAAACAGATTAATAAAAGCTTAGATAATATTATAAAAACGATCATTAAAATTTCTGAAAAGAATATTGAAACAATAATGCCTGGATTTACACATTTAAAAAATGCTCAAGCAGTATCATTTGCTCATTATTTAATGTCTTATGTGGAGATGTTTAGTAGAGATAAAAAGCGATTTTCATATAACCTAGAAAGTTTATCCGAATGTCCTCTTGGTGTTGCAGCATTAACTGGAACTTCTTTTAATATTGATAGAAATTTTACTTCAAAAAAACTAGGCTTTAAAAAACCAACAAATAACTCAATAGATACTGTTGCTGACAGAGATTTTGTTCTAGACTTTTTATATAGCGCATCAGTATGCTCTATGCACATTTCAAGAATTGCGGAGGAGTTAATTATTTGGAATTCAGATGCTTTTAATTTGATTACTCTTTCAGACAAAGTCGTTACGGGATCTTCTATAATGCCTCAAAAGAAAAACCCTGATTTATTAGAATATCTAAGAGGAAAAACTGGCACAACTTATGGAAATTTATTTGCAATGTTAACGATACTTAAGGGTTTGCCAATATCTTATTTCAAAGATTTACAGGATGATAAGGAGATATTATTTAAATCTAACGAAACTCTTAACAACTGTATTTCAATTCTTAACGAGGTTTTAAAAAACTTGAGGCCTAATAAAAAACAAATGTTAGACCTTGCAAATTTTGGTTATATTACAGCTACAGATTTAGCTGATTATCTTGTTAAAAACCATTCAATGCCATTTAGAAAGGCATATCAAACGACAGCCATGATTGTTAATTTTGCAGAAAAGAAAAAAAAGAAATTAAATGAGCTTAGCATTGAGGAGTTAAAAAAAATTGAGCCCAAACTAACAGCTGAAGTATTAAAGGTATTTAATGTAAAAAACTCAGTAAATTCAAAAAGATCTTATGGTGGAACATCTTTTGATAATATTAAAAAAATGATAATAAAATATAAAAAAGCATAAAATGATAAAAAAGTTAATTTTAATTTCTACATTTTGTATTTTGTTATTCTCATGTGGCAAAAAAGGAGAACCAAAATATGACGGAAATGAACAAACCTTCCCAAAATCTTACTGATTAATGAAATACATTAATAAAAACTTAATAATTGAAAAAGTTAAAGTTGAGAATTTAGTTAAAAAATTTGGCACTCCCACATATTGCTACTCATATGAGCAATTAAAAAAAAATATAAGCCATTTTAAAAAAAGCTTCAGCTCTTTTGCACCACTAGTTTGCTTCGCTATTAAATCTAATACAAATGTAAAGCTAATTAGAGAAATTAGAAAATTTGGATTGGGTGCAGATGTGGTTTCAATGGGAGAATTGATGATGGCGCTTAAGGCTGGAATAGATCCAAAAAAAATAGTTTTTTCAGGGGTTGGAAAAACATCAAATGAAATAAGCTATGCAATTGATAAAAAAATTTTATTAATAAATGCAGAGTCTAAAAGTGAGATTAATGAAATTGAAAAAATTGCTAAATTTAAAAAAAAAATCATAAATATTGGCATTAGATTAAATCCAAATACAGATGCGAAAACATTAAAACAAATTTCAACTGGTAAAAAAGAAAATAAATTTGGTGTAGATAAAAAAACATTTTTTGATCTTGTTAATTATTCTAAATTTTCAAAGAATATTAATCTTAAATGTTTAAGCGTTCATATAGGAAGTCAAATTTTAGATCATAAACCATATGAAAAAATGCTTAAGGTGTTGGATAAGATTATCAAAAAAAGTAATTACAAATTCGAGTTCATTGACCTAGGTGGTGGTATGGGAATATCTTATGAAAAAAATAATAAAAAACTTAATTATCAAAAATATAATATCGCCATAAAGAAATTTTTAAAAAATCATAACTCTAAAATCATATTTGAACCTGGTAGATCAATAGTTGGAAACATAGGCACACTCATTTCAAAAGTTATTTATATAAAAGAGAATGAAAAAAAAGACTTTATTATATTGGATGCTGCAATGAATGACCTTATGAGGCCAGCATTATATGGCGCAAAACACAGAACTTTACCTGTAATAAAAACAAATCAAACCTCAAAAAAAGTTTATGAATTTGTTGGACCAATTTGTGAAAGCACTGACAAATTTACAACTTTAAAAAAATTCCAAAAACTAAAAGAAAAAGACCTAGTAGTTATGTGCGATGTTGGGGCTTATGGAATGTCATTAAGTTCAAACTATAATGTTAGGCCAAAACCAGCTGAGATATTAATCAAGGGTTCTAAAATTAATATCATTAAAAAAAGACAAAACCTAAAAGAGCTAATTTAGTTTTTGATAAAAATGATAAGAAACTTTTTATTTTCACTATTTTTTTTTACTGGTATTGTTTTTATTTCCTTAATATTCCTTCCAGCAATTTTTTTACCTAAAAAGATAGTTTTATTTGGTGGAAAAATTATGGGTTATTGGACTTCTTTTTGTTTACAAATTTTTTTATCAACTAAAATAATAATTAAAGGTAAGGAAAATATAATTGAAAATAGAAAGTTTTTTATAGCATCATCTCACCAATCAATGTTTGAAACTTTTTTTTTACAGACAATTTTTAATTCTCCAGTTTTTATTCTTAAAAAAGAATTACTAACCATACCTATATTTGGCTGGTACCTTAAAAAAATTGGTTCAATACCGATTAAAAGAAATAAGGTATCAAAAGAAAATCTTGGTTTTTTTAATGATATATCAAAAAAAATAAATGCATCAGAGAGACCTATAATAATTTTTCCACAAGGTACAAGATTACCACCTGAAGATAGAACACCTTTTAAGAAAGGTTCCAGCAGAATCTATGAGGAATTAAAAATTTCATGCCAACCAGTAGCAATTAACTCTGGGAAAACCTGGCCAAAAAAAGGTTCAAAAAAAATTAATACAATTTTAACTATTTCAATTTTAAAATCTATTGAGCCTGGATTAGAAAAAAAAGTTTTCTTAAGAAAATTAGAGAATGTTATTTATTCTGAACTAGATGTTTTAAATTAGCCCTTCATAGGCATTACAACAAAAATACTATCGAAGTCACCCGGATCTTTAATTAAAGCTGGAGAACCAGTGTCATTAAAAAAGATTTCAATTTTGTCCCCATCAAGTTGTGAGGCAACGTCAATCAAATATCTAGAATTAAAACTAATTTCCAAATCATGCTCAAATTTTACGCTTAGACTTTCCTTTCCATCACCACTGTTAGTGTTGTTAACTGATAAATTTAAAACATCTTTTGACAAATTAAATTTTACTCCGTCTTTTTTATCTAATGAAACTGAAGCAACCCTGTCAACAGAGTCCAAAAATAACTTTAGATCTATTTCTAATTTTTTTTGGTTATTTTTTGGTATCACTTGAATATAATTAGGAAATTTTCCATCAATTAGCTTAGAGATTAAAATACTATTGTTAAGTTCAAATTTAATTTTAGATTTAACATTTGAAATTTTTACATCTCCATCATAACTCTCTAGCAAAGAGCATAATTGAAATATTGTTTTTTTAGGCAATATAATTGGTTCAAAATCTACCTTCTTATCTAATCTTATTTTGGATATAGACATTCTATGACTATCTGTTGCCGCTGCTGTTAAAAAAATTTTATCTTCAATTTCAGTTTGATGAAAAAAAATTCCACTTAAATAATGTCTTGTTTCATCACTAGACACTGAAAATTTACATTTATTTAGTAATTTTAATAATTGCTTAGACTTTATAGAGAATTCATTTTGATTAAAGTTTTCATCTGTTAATGGAAATTCAGATGCACTAATACAATTTAAATTAAAGACAGATTTCTCTGATTCAACTTGAAGCTTACTAACATCTGTTAAAGATAGATTAATTTTTTTTCCTGAAGAGAACTTTCTTATAATATCATACATGATTGATGAAGTTGTAGTTGTATTTCCCTCTTCAATAACCTCTACATTATTAATTTGATGGATGAATATTAAATCTAAATCTGTTGCAGTAATTGTTAAATTTGAATTACTAGCAGTTAATAAAACATTTGATAAAATTGGTAGCGTACTTCTTTTTTCTATTACACCCTGGCAATAATTCAGTGCCTGTTGTAAATCTTGCTGGTTAACATTAAATTTCATTTTCTTTAGTATATAGTATCTGATTTTTTAAGTTATTAATATTGTTGGTCATTTCTGGATCTTTTTCCTTCAATTTTTCAATTGTTTTAACAGAATGTATGATTGTTGTATGATCTCGATTAGAAAATTCCCTACCTATTTCTGGTAAAGATTTAGAAGTTAGTATCTTAGTTAAATAAATCGCAGTCTGCCTTGGTCTGACTAGATATCTTGATCTTCTTGAAGATAGCATCTCATTTTTACTTATTTTAAAGAATTTACAAACAGTAGATTGGATTAAATCAATTGTTACTTTATTTTCACCTATATTGAGTAAGTCTTTTAAAACAACTTTAACCTCAGATAAATTTGGAACTTTGTTGTATATCCTTGAAAAAGAAACAACTCTATTAATTGCACCAACTAGCTCTCTGATGCTTGTTGTAATTTCAGTACTAATAAATTTTTGTATTTCTTCAGAAATATTTATTTGATTAGAGTAAAAAACATTGAGCTCTTCAGTTTTTTGTTTAACAATTTTAATTCTAAGTTCACAATCTGGTTTTTGAATATCAACAACTAAACCACCTGCAAATCTTGATTTAATTCTATCTTGAATTCTAGATAGTTTGTTTGGAGCTCTGTCTGCAGAAATTATTACTTGTGAGCCTTTATCGAGCAATGCATTAAATGTATGAAAAAACTCCTCCTGCATTGCTTCCTTACCATTCATGAACTGAATATCATCAATTAACAAAATATCTGTATTTCTAAAATATTCTTTAAATTTTACCATATCATTAGATTTAATAGACTTAACAAATTGATACATAAATCTTTCAGCAGAAATAAACATCACTTTATTTTTGTCTTTTAATGAAAGGCCAATAGAATTTAATAAATGAGTTTTACCCATTCCAACACCTCCATAGATATAAAGTGGGTTATAGTGTGAAATATTTTCTGAAACTTTTAGCGATGCTTCGTATGCTAATTTATTACTTGCACCAGTTATAAAATTATCAAACCTTTTGTTAGGGTCAATTCTGTTATATTGTAAGTATGTATCTTTAATGAAGGATACGTTTTCATTATTTGCACTTGATTGAAGGTTATTTTCAACATCATTATCAATACTTTTTTCAACAATCTTAAACTCTATTCTTGTTAAATCTTTTTTATACATTTTAACAACTTGTAAGATTTGATCTAAGTATCTTGAGGTAATCCAGTCTCTTATAAATCTAGTGGAAACAGACAGTAAGATATAATTATTCATCTCTTCAACAAAGTCTATTTTTTGAAGCCAACTTTCATATATATCACTGCCAAGTTTACTCTTCATATCTTTTTGAATCAGGGACCAATCTAGAGTTTCAGAAGAGGTATTTTTTAAATTTTGTGTTGTATTATTGATAGACATAAATTTGTAGGAATAGAGTTAGTTAGAAGGAAAAAAGAAATTATACAATAAAAAAGTTTGTATATTCTAAAATAAATAAAATCTGTAGGTGAATTATTTT